>JAYUWZ010000494.1:0-1634 GCA_043753265.1 Verrucomicrobiaceae bacterium | reverse complement strand
GCGCTGCATGTCCACGGTCGCCATCCGTTTGCCAGACACGCTCGAGGCCAATCTCGCCCGACCCCGTGAAAAATTCCAGCGCAAGCTCCATGGAGGCATATCCCCTTCGTTCGGAGTGGATGCTACCACCAGCGAATTGGACAGTGTGCTCACGAACCAAATGAGCGGCCCCTTCGCGTCACTGGAAGAGGAATGGAAAGAGCACGTCCGCAGCGCTTCCGCCAAACGGACGGAAGCGTAGAATCGAGTGGCATTACCCAAACAAATCCATCTGCCGTCCGCTCGGGCCCTTTTTCCCGCTCTTTCCTGGGGGCTTTGCCCACTTGGCGAGTTGCGCTTCCAGCGCTTCGAGGTGGCGTTCCATGTCGGCGATGAGGGCATTTAAGTCGCGCGTCATCCGGCGCTCCAGCTTGTCGCGGTCGGGGCGATGGGCGAAATTCCAGGCGGGGTCTTGTTTGGCGGCTTTGAGATTGCGCTGGAGCGCGCTGTGGGAGCGGCGGAGTTCCTTGAGCACGGAGGCCATTTGCGACAGGCTGGTGCCTTCGCCGAAGGCATCGGCTTGCAGTTCGCTGAGGGCGAGGAGCATCTCCAGGCGCTCCACGTTTTTTGTGCGGTAGGCCTCCTGCACCTCGTGCCAGATGGCGGAGACCTCGGCGTCGCCATCGGCTCGCGTGTCGGGGTGGAGACGCCGGACGAGCAGGCGATAGAGTTCCTTCACCCGGGCATCCGTGGGGTCATCGACTTTTGGAGCGGTCTTGCGGCCACGCTGCGGAGGGGGCGCAGACCTTGGAGGTGGAGGCGGGGAGGAGGATGAAGCTTTGTCCCGCTCCCCCATCTTCACCCGAAAGATCGTGAAAAGGAGATGGTAATCACTCTTGGGAATCCGCTTTGGGTCCACCCCCATCCCGTTGAGCAAAAAATCTTCGAACGCCCTCTTTTTCTCAGCCTCCGAAAGTTGTTCAAAAGGAATTTTGGGCTCGTCCTCGGCGAAGTTTTCGTCCGCATCCGGCCCGGGCGGTGGCTCTTCTTCGGAATCCCGTGGTGCTTCTCCCGGCCCCGGGGGTTCCGGGCGTTCACGCCGGCGCATCACCTTGGCGTAGGCGGAGTGATAACTTCGCGTGCCGCTACAGTACATCTCCTCCTCCACCTCATCGATGAGCATTTCCTTTGCGTGCAGGGCGGCCTCCAACTCCCGCTGCCGGGTGAAGAGCGCGCCAAAGGTCGTGGCCGTCCAACGGGCATACGTGGCCACGTCCTCCTGCTGGAAGCGCTTCCACTCCGCCTTCGCTTTTTCCAGCTTTGTCAGCGCCCGCTGGCACTCGGTCGCTGCCTTGCGCCGGAGCGGAGCCTGATCGATCAGCACGAGACTCCAGACCTGTGCTGATGCACCTAGGACTCTTCTTGTCGCCCACGCTTTCGGACTCTTCCCCTGCTTACGCTTCATCCGCGCCACCATTCGCAAGCCTGTGGTGCGATGCAAGATTTGACGGGCATTTTTTAGCACATTCTTCGGAGATCATTCGCCGGTGCCTTTCTTCCGGCGGACTATCGCATTGATCCAAATCGGCGCAAATGGGGAGGTGCAGCCTTTCGAGCAGGGATAGTCGCGATAGACTCCCAATTTCTCGCCGATG
>JAYUWZ010000493.1:0-1634 GCA_043753265.1 Verrucomicrobiaceae bacterium | reverse complement strand
ATTTGCGCGAGGCGCGGATCGTTGTCTGGCAGGAATTTCGCTGCGCGCCACGCGAGATCGGCTGCGCGGTAGCGGTAGTGGCGACGGCGGTTAGGGGTCACCTCGCTCTCCTGCAATCGCGCGCGCTCGGCGGTGCCCGCTTTCAGCACGGCGGGCAGCGCTTCCGGCGCTTTGCCATCCTCGTCGTCGAGCTGGGTGCGCCCCGTCCGGAATGCGGCGGGATCATCGCGTTCGTAGCTGCCTCCATACACACGCCAGTCGGGCGCGGTCTCAGTACCGATCAGATCCATGCCGTTGTAGCGGGCCTCCAGCGCTGCAGCCCAGAGCGCCGTTGCGCGTGCCTCGCTGGAGCCCCGCCTGCCCTGCTCCAGCCCGCGCACGTAGGCATCGAGGGCCGCACGGTAGGCGAGTGGAAAATAGGGCCGCGCCTCGGCGAAGCGGCCCTCGCGTGCAAGGCGGCGGGCAAGCAGCCAGCGGAGATCGAACGCATAGGCGCGGGGATCATTCAACTTGTCGACGCCGCCCCAGCGGAATTGGTGAGCCGACATCTCCTCTTTCGCCGCCTCCGCGAATTGCTCGGGTGTGAGCGATTCCCGCGCAGGAGTCCACGGGAGTTTCGCCACGTAGGCGCGGAGCTCCTCGATGGTGAGCAGGCGCTCAGCGACATAGGCCGCATCCTCCCAATGCCCGCCGCGCAGGAATGCATCGAGCGCCGTGCGAAACTCCGCTGCGCCGATGGCTACGGTGGCGTAGTCCGCAGCCAGCACGGTGGAGGGAGTGTCTATGTGGTAATCGTTGGTGGTGAGTTCCATCACCGGCTTCTTCTGTTTCGCGAGCAGACGGCTAGCCTCGGCAAGGGCCTTTAGCGAATCAGCACGCCGTCCGTCGCGCGCGGCGAGTTTGCCCTTGAGCCAGAGCGCTTCGGGGGATTGCGCGGGTGCGTGCTTCACCCAGCGCTTTGCGGCGGCGTAGTCGCCCTTCACATAGTGCATCCAGGCCACGCGCTCGGCTCCGGCGAAGCCACCGGTCTTTGCGGCTTCCACCGCCGCCAGCCATGCACTGATTTTCGGGGAGCTGTCATTACTCCCGCTCCATATAGCCCATCCGCCCGTGTGGTTTGCGAGCAGCAGGCTTGTATACATGCGGCGTAGCAGCGGGTCGTTTGCAAATTTTGCGAGTTCCTCGGGCGAATCATTCGCGGGTTCGATTCCACGGCGGCTTGCGTAGCCGGAGGAAATCGAGCGCAGATGGCATTCCGCCGCCTGCCGCATCTCGCCGCGGTTCCTGTGCCATTCCGATTCCCAGCCATAACTCGCAGCGGCCAGTCCCCCGGAATCGTGAAAGCCCTTCTGCGCAAGCCCCCGAGCCATCGCGAGCCACTTCGCTGCGTCGTCCTGGTTGTCCACGCTCGCAAGCACGCCGATCATGAAAGCCGCATTCACCGAGCGGTACTTGCGTTCAGTATCTGGACGCGCGAGCAGCCGTTCCCAAATGGTGCGCGCTTTTACGTGGTCCTGTGCGGCATAGGCGATTGCGCCCTCGTGGTAGTCTGCAAACTCCGAGGGGAACACCTGCTTGCGCAACTCTGCGAGAAGGTCTTCCGGCAGGCCTGCGTGTTCGGCCTTTGTCAGACC
>JAYUWZ010000492.1:0-3802 GCA_043753265.1 Verrucomicrobiaceae bacterium | reverse complement strand
CAAACCCGTCGGCACTGTGAAGCTCGATGCGAAAGACGTGCGCTTCGACACTATCCTCGTCAACGAAGCCCGCATCACCGCGCGCGCCGACATGAATTCCGCCGAAATCAGTGAACTCTCGGTGACCATGGACAAGCTGCGCGCCACCGCTCGCATCGACTGGAAGGATCAGCGCGTCTCGCTTTCCAATCTCGACGTCCGCCTCGATGGAAATCCCGTCCTAACCGGCTCGCTCTCGGCCCCGCTCGATCCTCTGGCTCCCAAGCCCATCGCCGAGGATGGCAAACTCGAGGCCAGCATCACCGCACGCGAACTCGACGTCGCAAAGCTCCTCGCATCCCTGGGGCAGCCGCCCGCCGCCGCTGGCACCGTCTCCGCAGCGCTCACTATCGGCGGTTCGCTCTCCGCGCCATCGATGAAATTCGAAATGAGCGGCGCAAAACTCCGCATGGTCACCCCCCCCGAAAAGGAAACGCACAAGACGATCGCACGCAAATCCACAGCCGCGCCCGAGCCGATTCCACCGACGGATTTTGATGTCACGGTCACGCTCGCAGGAACCAAACTCGATCTCAAGGGCGACGTGCGACAGCCGCTCCTCCAGCCACTTGCCTTCGCCGCAGGCATGACCCTCGACGTGCCAGCAATCCTCAAAGGCGAGGCATTCGACTACAAAACACTCCCGATTAAGGCAGACTTAAACCTCAAGGCCTCCGCGCTGGATTTCCTGCCCAAGTTCGTTCCCATGCTCCGCCAGGTGGAGGGCACCGCCTCGCTCTCCGTCAGGGCTGGAGGCACCATCGGCAGGCCCGAGTTGGAAGGCTCCAGCGAAATCATCCTCAAGACCCTGCGCCCCGCCGACCGCACGCTCCCGCTTGTGACGAATTTCAAATCGCGCCTCAACTTCGCCGCGAACAAACTCACCTTCACCGAGTTTGGCGGAGAGCTGGGGGGCGGACGTTTCGCGCTAAGCGGCACCATCGATCTCGCAAAACCCGCGGAGCCCGCATTCGACCTCGCTCTCAAGTCCAAGGACCTGCTCGTGATGCGCGACGAATCTGTGCTCATCCGCCTGGAGACAGACCTCGCCCTGCGCGGCCCGCTCAACACTGCCGCCGCCACGGGCACCATCTTCATCACGGAAAGCCGAATCAACAAGGAGATCGACATCCTCCCGCTTTCGCTGCCCGGCAAGCCCAAGCCCGTGCCGAAAGCTGTCGCCCAGCCCGTCAATATTTCATTTCCGCAGCCCCCACTGCGCGACTGGAAATTCGACATCGCGATCAAGACTCGCGCGGACGACCCCTTCCTCGTTCGCGGCAATCTCGCAAAAGGTGAGGTAGCTCTGGATGTCCGCCTCGCCGGCACTGGTCTTGCACCCTACCTCACGGGAGCCGCCAGCATCAGCCAGTTCAGCGCAAAGCTCCCTCTCAGCACACTCACCACCCGCCGCGGCCTTATCACCTTCAGCCAGGAGGCACCCTTCCAGCCTTTCGTGGAGCTGGAGGCCGAATCCCGCATACGCCAGTACACCGTGGTCGCGCGTATCCACGGCCCCGCTACCAAGCCAACGCTGGACCTTGAAAGTGAGCCTCCCCTGCCCCAGCAGGAAATACTCTCCCTGCTCACCACCGGTTCGCTCACCGGCGAGGTCGGGGCAAACAACACCGCGCTTGCCACCCGGGCCGCGGTGCTCGTCGTGCAAGGCTGGTACAAGAAACTTTTCAAAAAGGATTTTCCCCTCACCGAGAACGATGGGGGCGAATCGCTGCTTGATCGCTTCGAACTCGACCTCGGCGCCGTGGACCCAAAGACTGGTCGCAACGAAGCCAGCGCGCAATTCCGCGCAACCGACAACCTCTTCTTCATCGGCGATCTCGAACTCGGCGGTGGGGTCTCCGGTCGCGTAAAATACGTATTCCGTTTCCACTAATGCGCCCCCCATCGTACATCGCAAACACTCTGGGACTGACAGCCTCCATCGCGCTGCTCCTCTCCACTGCCGATGCCGCCAAAGTCCAGGTCCAGTTCCCCGGTGCCAAAGCCTTTTCCCAAGAACAGCTCTTCGTCCCCATCACCGAGCAAGTCACCGAGATCGAAGCCAAGGGCCTCACGCCTGCCCGGGCTGATGACGCCGCATTCTTCCTCGCCGCGTACTACCGCAAACAGGGCTACTCGCGCGCTGACGTAAAATACGAGGTCAGCGGCAACACGCTCACCTTTCGCATCACCGAAGGGCCCCGCGCCATTGTGCGCTCACTCGAATTCACGGGAAACAAAAACCTCACCTCGGACGAGCTCGCGCTCTACTTCGCAGGCATCCCCGTAAACCAAATCGCGAAGCAGGCCATCCCCTACGACGAGGCCGAGATCACCGCGGGCGAGGATCGCGTGCGCGGCTACTACCTCAGCCTCGGCTGGCTCGACGCCATGGTGAATACCGATGCAAGCAAGCTCGCTCCCGACGGCACGGGCGCAAACATCGTGCTCACCGTCATCGAGGGGACGCGATACATCTTTGGCGAATCCACGTTCGAAGGCCCTGGCAAATATACGCGTGCGGAGCTTATCGAGGCCCTCGGCGTAAAGCCCGAGGGCGCGTTCACCCCGTCGGTCGTCGGCGCCATGGAGGGCGCGCTCCGCTCGTGGCTGCGGGGGCGCGGCCACTTCACAGCACAAGTCACTGCTGTGTGGCAAAAGGAGACGGCAAAGGCGGGACGTGTCCCGGTCCACTTCGTCATCTCCTCCGGCCCCACCTTTCGCGTCGCCCGCATCGAGGCGCGCGGGCTCGATCGGGTCACGCCCCAATTTCTTGATCGACGCTTCAGCAAAATCACCGGTGCCACTTACGAGCCCGCCAAGATCGACGAAAAATATCGCGAGCTCCTCCGTACCGGCCTCTTTCGCACCTTCCGAATCGTGCCCAAGGAGGATGGCCCCGGACGACTGAAACTCGAAATCGAGGTCGAGGAAAACAAGCAAAAGGAATTCGGCGTGGAACTCGGCTACGGCACTTACGATGGCGTCACCGCGGGCATCCGCCTGGCCGACCGCAATTTTCTCCGCTACGGTCGCCCCCTCTCGCTCAGCCTGGAAACCTCCCAGCGCGGCTTCGAGGGCGAGTTGCTCTACGTCGACCCGTGGTTCATGGAAACCGAGTGGACGCTCCGCTCTCGGCTTTACTCCCAGTTTCGCGACGAGGAAGGCTACTCCAAAACCGCCGTGGGACTGCGTCTGGACGCCTCTCGGAAAGTCACCTCACGCTGGGAACTGTCCGCATTTACCGAGTTCGCAATTGCGAAGATCACCACCGAGGAAATCGATCCGCTCCTGCTCGGGCCGCTCGACTACACACTTACGTCCCTCGGCATTGTCTCGAAGCTCGACTACCGTGATGACCCACTCAATCCCCGGCGCGGCTACGTATTCACCTCCTCGGTGGAACTCGACGCGCTCGATGGCCAGCTCGCGTTTGGCCGCGTAACAGGCCGCTACTCTTATTACCGCACCATCGGCAAATCCCTTCTCGCCGCGGGCGCGCGCTTTGGCTGGATAATCCCCGTCGGCGAGGCCGCCGATGTGCCCATCGACCTCCGCTACTTCAATGGCGGCGGCAACACCGTGCGCAGCTACTCCGAGCGCGACCTGGGCCCCAAGGACAAAGGTGGCTATCCGCTCGGGGGTGCATTTTACACCGTGGCGAATGTGGAGTGGGATTTCCCAATTACGCCCACCATTGGGGGCGCGGTCTTCATCGATGCCGGCAACCTTCTCTCCGAGTCCAATCCCGGCTTCGATGACA
>JAYUWZ010000491.1:0-3805 GCA_043753265.1 Verrucomicrobiaceae bacterium | reverse complement strand
CACGAAAATCGCGCGCTTGTACTGGTTGGCGATGCGCACTCGATCATTGAGCGACACGAAGTAATCGCCATCCCGGGTCATAATTACCTTGAACCCCGCGGCCTGCAGCAGCGCCTTGGCGCGGCGCGCGGTATCGAGCGCGAAGGCCTTCTCCGGCCCCCAGAGGCTCATCGCGCCGTTGTCGTGGCCACCATGCCCGGCATCCAGCACCACCGTGTCAATGGGTTGCGCGTTCTTGATTCGGCTGGGCCGCATCACGGGCTCGATGAGTTTCACGAGGTCCATCCGTGAGACGCAGATCTGCCCATTGTGCTGCACGGTGGGGTAGCTCAGGATGAACTTCAGGTTGTTGATGTAAAATTCCGCGGAGTTGGCCGTCGCCTTGAGGCTGCGCACCTTGGAACGGGCGACGATTTCCCTTTCCGAGCGGCGGATGTCCGTAAGGCCATAGAACTCGGCGATATTGTCCATCGCGAGGTAATCCCGGCCACCCACCGTGTACACGTCCCAGTCCGCGGCGCCCGCAGTGATGCGGCACAGCAACAGACACAAGATGAGGATCATCCGGAACATGGGGCGCGGAAATTATGCGGGGAAGCGCCGCTGGCAAGCCCCAGTCGATGACAATCCGGCTGCAATCGAAGGTGGGTCGCAGTGTGCAACCTTCAAAGGCCAGCCAGAAACGCTTGTGAAAATGAGACCCGCAATCATCCGTTTATCCGCATTGGACTCCGCTGCCGCCTCCATGTTCGGAACATGGCAGGAATTTACCGAAGGTGCCCTGCGAGGATGGAAGCATACGAATTTATGCTCTTGTTGTAAAAGGGATTCACTGGAGGCCCACACTCAAAAGCGCCTTGCTTCCCTCGTGGGGCATGAAATTCTCCACGTTCCCTGTCCTTGCCTGCACCACTCTGATTGAAACGCCATCCGCACATCGCCGCCCCCTGTTGCCGTACGCTGGCCGTTGCGATGATGACGATGCTGGCAGTTGCTCCGCTTGCTCATGGAGCAGTGGGTAGCAATTCGGGGACCAGCATCTTCAACGGGCTGTATATCAACGAGGCGATAGGGGCGGGGACTTATTACTCGCAGGGCTTTTTTGGCGGGAATGCGATCGTGGCGAATATCGAGGCGGGTCATGTGTGGAACGGCCACGAGACGCTGAGCCACGTCAGCACCTACCTGAGCAATCCATTCCTCGAGGACACATCGCTAGGCCAGTTTGACTGGCACGCGACGATGGTGGGGCAGATGATCAATGGGCGGGGAATTTACACTTATCAGGATGGCATTGCGTCCGGTGCCACGCTGTGGTCATCGGCCATCGCAACTGCGTGGATTGGAGGGCCGGATGAAGAGTATGTGGGGAGTTTTGAAATCACCACCGATAGCTTTCTTTACGGTTACACCAAGCCCCTGCTGACCGGTGTGAATGGCGTGACCGCGCATGTGATCAACAGCAGTTGGGGGTTCGACGATTCGACTGGCGCGAATTACGAGACGGTGGCGATCGATGCGATGCTGCGGATGGCGAAGGCGGTGGGGTTATTTGCCGCGGGAAATGCGGGGCCCGCCTCCAATACGGTGGGCAGCCCGGCGGCGGGGTTTAATGGAATATCCGTCGCGGCGCTGACGGATGATACCGGGGCGGCTCCGTACTCGACGGTCGCCGGATTTTCGAGTCGTGGGCCGATCGATTTCTTCAATCCGGTAACGGGCGAGACCTTTCTGGCAGCGCGCCCGGGGGTGGATATCGCCGCGCCGGGAGACAATCTCTCGCTCGCCTTTTATGGGGGGCTCAGCGGAGGACATATCTCGGGCATCGACCTGACGGAGGGTGAATTCCAAGGCCAGTACTTTATCCCCAACATGGGCGGGACCAGTTTTGCGGCACCAGCGGTGGCCGGAGCTGCGGCGCTGATGATGGATGCGGCAAAGGCATTTGGGCTTACCGAGATGTCCGACCCGCGCGTGATCAAGGCCATCATGCTCACGAGCGCTACGAAGACGGCCGGGTGGGACAATGGACAGGCCCTGTTTGGCGACGGGAGCATCCGCACCTCGCAGGCGCTCGACTACGCCGCGGGCGCGGGTGCGCTGAATCTGGACACCGCCTACCGCATCCAGGTGGGGGATCCGTTTGGATTCGGCATCCAAATCCTCGGGCTGAATACGACAGCGGGCATTCCGGGACTCGGCGGTGGCGGGGTGCTCGATCGCGGGTGGGACTTTGGAATGGTCGCGGATCAAGCGCCGGTGGAATACCACATTCTCGATCCCATCTTTGCGGGGAGCATCTTTACGGCGACCCTCACGTGGTTTGCGGATCGCACTTTCGACGTGCTCACCAATGCGGCGGAGGATGCCAGCCTTGATGATTTGATGCTGCAAATCTGGATGGATGTGGGCGGGGTGCCGTCGCTGCTCGTTGCGCAAAGCGATGCGCCCTACAGCACGGTGGAGCACTTGAGCGTAGCGCTCCCGGGCGATGGAAATTACAGTCTGCGCGTGGTGTGGAACGGCAACGTATACGGGCCTGGGAGTGACCAGGAGTATGGCGTTTCGTGGAATGTGACGCCGGCCCCGGAGCCGGGGACGGGGGTGCTGGTTTTATGTGGGGTGTTGGTGCTGTTTCGACGACGTGAGAGGTCGGGGCGTGAGAGGTGAAACGTCGTTGGATTTCGTGCGCGCTTTTTGGGGTCTGCGAGGCATTGTTCGTGGCATCCGCCTGCCATGACTATTCGAAACAGACTCTCTGAACTCTCGCTCACGCTGCCGGTGCCGCCGCGCCCTGCGGGCAATTACCAGCCGTCGATGCTTCACAATGGCGTGCTGTATATTTCGGCGCAGTTGCCCATCGCTGATGGCAAGCTGGTTTACACGGGACGCGTGGGCGCGGAGCGCACGGAAGAGGAGGGTTATGCAGCAGCACGGCTTTCCGCGCTGAATGTGCTGGCGCAAATCGATGCGGCGCTGGGAGGATTTGATCGGTTTGAAACCCTGCTCCGCGTGGAAGGTCATGTGGCCAGCGCGCCTGGCTGGTACGCGGTGCCCAAGGTGCTCGATGGCGCCTCCGATCTGTTTGCCGCGGTGCTCGGTGAACGCGGACGCCACGCCCGCAGCGCCTACTGCCCCGAGCGGCTCCCGCTGGACCTTACGGTGAAGCTGGTCGTCACCGCGGCTGTTCGCGAGAAATGAAGGCTGGAAGCAAAGACTGGGTGGTGCCACGGATTGGCTCTGCTTATCACGTTATGTTTCGCATTTTCCTCCTTCTCATCATGGGCGCTGTGGCTGCGTCGGGCGCTGGTTTTTCCAAGGGGGACACCGTGCGCCTCACGAAGGGGGAGAACCTGATGGTGAATGGGAAGAATATCTCGCGCGTGGTGAAGGGCTCGGAGTTCACCGTGCTGGCGCATGATGGCACGCGCAATGTCGTGCAGGTGGGATTCATGAAGGATGATGGCACATGGATTACCGCCACGCTTCCAGACGAGGTGCTGGAGGTTTCCGCGCCACCAGCGTGGCTGGATCTTTTGCGGGGGATCGAAACTTTTCGCGACCAGCGGTTCGATGAGCGGTTGCTCGTGCGGGCTGCGGCGGCTCCCGCGCAGGCGGATGCCAAGCTGCCAAAGGATCCCTCGCCCGCGCTGGCGTCGGCGCTGCTGGCGCGGATCAAGGCCGCGCACACGAGTGCCGCAGTGGCGCGGAACGCAACGCCGGCCACCATGCAGGCGCTCACGACTACACTCACAGGCCTGCGCGAAGTGGCGGGCCAGCTCGATGCGGCCGGGCATCCCGCGCT
>JAYUWZ010000490.1:0-3806 GCA_043753265.1 Verrucomicrobiaceae bacterium | reverse complement strand
GCAGCCCGCCCTCTAAAAAAAAACGACCCACAATCCCTTCCGAAGGCGGTGTCGCCGTTACACTCTGCCACCGCAGTCCAAGGCTTCGCTCGCTTCGTCGAGGATCGCCTGTGGGTGGAAATGCTACATCTGCACTTGGGCATCCTCCAGGGAGAGGACGAGGACTGGTGGGGACTCGGACCCGACCACCGCCACAGCGCCCACCACTCCGCGTAGCATCATGGTAGTTCCTTTTGGGACACGGCTTACGGTTGCGGACTGGGATGAGCGCAGCTTTGCCTCGATCTTTACGAGAATCGGGTTGGCTTGAATACGCAGGGGCATGGATGGGCTGACGACTGCGTATGCGTAGCCGTCCTCGCGGTAGGGTTTGGTCTGATCCACGGTGATCCGGAAGCTGACCGTTTTGCCGATGGCGGAGTGCTCAATCAGACGGGCAGCCTCGGCGGCTCCGGCAGCGGTAAGTTTTCCCGCCTCGGTGAGCTTTGCGTTCACGGGCAGCAAGGCCACAAGGTCCTCGATGGTGCGGAGCGGCCGATCGATGATAGGAAGCGGCTTCGCAGCAGCCGGTACGGTGGTTGCCGGGGCTGTTGCAATGGGAGGCGACACCGGCTGCGGCGCAGGTGGATTTGCGGGAGGCGTGGTGACCGGCGGCTTTGCGGGATTGTCCGGCAGATTGAAAAAGCTGTTGGTGCCGGTGACCGGGCGAATCCTGGGCGGTGGGGGTTTTGGTGCGGCGGGTTCCGGCGTGGCTGCTGGCGCTGGAGTTGCGGAAGCCACTGCGGCGGGTGCTGCGACGACAATCGCGCTGGAGGGCATTTCCATGACGCCGATCTCCCGGCTTTTCGCATACTGCCGCGCCCATGGCACGAGGATGCGCGAGCCTGCGCGCACGAAGGGCAGCTTGCATCCTGCGACATTTGCGGGAGACGCCGCTGCGAAGGTGACGCTCAGTTTGCCGTGCACGAGGGCGGGCGGCGGCGCTTCGCCGAGGATGTATGCTGTGACGGCGACGGGCGCTTTTGCGGTCTCCCATTTGGCCTTGGCCGGGTCCTTCACGAGAGCCTCCCGGAAGATACAGGACTCGAACACGCAATCGACCGTGGCTGCGAGCAGGCTCTCGGGGATGTCGCAGCCGATGAAAAGGCAGCGCTCGAATTTCAGATCGTTTTTGCCCATGTACGAGGAAGGGTCGTCCCTGAGCGGGAAATCGGGCATTTCGATCCCGACGAAAGTGCACTCGGTCGCACGAACGGAGTGGTCATTCAGCGGGAGCTTCTTTCGCATGAATGTCTTCGTCACGAGGCAATTGGTGAAGCGCCACCGCGTGCCGGCCCATTGCACAAACCAGCCGCCTGACTTGGCCATGTCGCAATGCTCAATCGCGGAATCCTTCACATCGAAACGGAAACCGAGGTCGCCGGTAAACTTGCAGTCCCGGAGATAGGCGCCGTTGACCGTCCATTGGACGCCGCCCTTTCCCTCGAACTTGCCGGACTCGATATAGGCACCCGGCTCGATGGTGTGCTTTGCTTTGTCCTCGCTGCGGATCTGTTTCACGCCCAACCACCAGCCCGGGCCGATGGAGAGGGGCTGGTCCCAACGGCGGGTTTCCAGTTGCAGCGGATCGCTTGCTGCCAGCGCCAAGCATGGAGCGAGCAAACTAACTGCCGCGAGAAGCAATGCGGTAACTGGAAGATATGCGGATCTTTTCATAGCCCACCCAAGGATTGTGAAACCTTAGCGGCTTGAAACGGTTTACCAAGTTGAATGCGTTGCAGGGATTGTTCAGTTTGAATCTTTCCGCATCAGCAGCCGTCTCTGCCCACCACCCACCATGAACACCACCCGCTGTTTTTTGCTCACCTTTACCGCTTTCCTTGGAATCCAAGCTGCCGACATTTCCGCGGCCGATGCGCCAATCGATTTCAACAAGGCCCGCCAGTTGTTTGAGCGGCAGAATCGCGGGGACGTGCTGACGCAGGAAGAAAGGGCATATGTGGAGCGGGCGCTCGCGGAGCGGAAAGGCCGGGCCCAGCCGCCCGCGAAACCGGAGCCGTGGACGGCGCACCTCACGCCGCTCACTGAGCTCGGCACGGGCAAATACAAGGAACAGGATGGCGGCCTATACGGAGGCGGCAGCAATGAGCCGCCCAAGGCGCATCTCGACGCGGCCATGAAGGAGGTCTCGAAGATTCGCCCGCTCGATGCGGAGGGCAATCCCTCGCCGGATGGAAAGATCGCGCTCATGTCGGTGGGCATGTCGAATACCTCGCAGGCGTTTTCTTCCTTCGTCCAAAAGGTGCGAGTGGACTCGGACAAATCGCCCGCGCTGGTGCTGGTGGAAGGCGCGCAGGGTGGACAGACCGGCATGCGCTGGGCAGACCCGGAGACGCCGCTGTGGAAAGTGGTGGAGACACGCCTGCAAACCGCCGGGGTGACTGCAAAGCAGGTGCAGGTGATATGGCTGAAGCAAGCGGAGGCGGGCCCAGCATCGCTGGGTGCATTTCCCAAACATGCCGAGGTGCTGAAGGCCAATGTAGTGAAAGGGCTGAACCACCTGAAGGCGCGGTTTCCCAATCTACGGGTGGCGTATCTTTCGAGCCGCACCTACGGCGGCTACGCGACGACCATGCTGAACCCGGAGCCCTATGCCTATGAGGGTGCGTTTGCGATGCGCTGGGTGATTCAGGATCAAATCGCGGGCAAGCCGGAGCTGAATTTTGATGCAACCAAGGGCGAGGTGAAGTCCCCTCTCCTGCTGTGGGGGCCTTACCTTTGGGCCGATGGGAAAGCCGCCCGCAAGGCCGATGGGCTGGCCTACGGGCCGGAGGACTTCACTGCGGATGGGACGCATCCGAGCCAGTCGGGGCGCATGAAGGTGGCGGAGGTGATGCTGAGGTTTTTCAAAACCGAGCCCACAGCGAAGGGATGGTTTTTGAAGGGGAAGTAGGTTCCTTTATCGAATCTCAACGGCCAGGCGTATGACACCACTTTGCGCATCGCTCTTGCGCTCGTGCAGATCGACATCGAATGGCTTGCCCACGTTGTTCCCGGCGAGATCCTCGATCGAGGTCGGCACCACGACTTCCAGTTTGCCGAGCCGCCACTCTTCCGCTGGCACGAAGCGCCAGCATTGCTCAGCCTCGGTCAGTTCCACCACGCCTTCAATCGCGCGTCCGGTGGTATCCCGGAGCTGGATGACGCGTTGCGCAATCGCCTGATCGAGTGATTCACCGAAGCGCACCACCAGCGGCGTGCGTGTCCCGGCTTGCGGCGCGGTTGCCTTCCATCGCGAAGGGTCGGGCGACTCGCGATCCTGGGCAACCACCTCGAAAGCCTTCTCGAATTTTTTGCCGAGCCGTTTGCCCGCGGCGTCCTGCCAGTCGGCATCAATGACAAGCCGCATCCGCTTGCCGGTTTCCAGCGCGGGGCCGACGTCCTCAAGCGGCTTTACGCCGCGTTTGATGCGGCCTGGATCGATGATCAGGGTGAGGCGCGTCATTCCAGGATTCCACAGTTCTTCGTCGAGTTCGAGGAATGGAAGGTCGACCATCGTCCCGCCATCCACCAAGAGATGGACGTGTTTGTAAGTATCCCCGCGCTTCATCGGTGCGGAGAAGTGCACGTAAAACTTCAGCAGATTTTCCGGCAGCTTTGCAGCGCTGGGATAGACGTGCGTTACCGTCGTTTCTGCTGTTGCGCCCGCAGCGGGGACTTTTAGCAAAACCGTCTGAGAGGCGCCGCCGGGCTGCGGTTGGAACCATGCCCGGTATTGCATCCCGGGCATAAGCGGGAACTGCGGA
>JAYUWZ010000489.1:0-3806 GCA_043753265.1 Verrucomicrobiaceae bacterium | reverse complement strand
CTCGCCGATTACAAGAATGCCCTTGAGGAAGCCAAAAGCGAACTCAGCGTCATCACCGGCCAGAAACCCGCTGAGACCCGCAGCAAGAAGAGCATCGCAAATTTCAAGCTCCGCCAAAACCAGGCAATCGGTGCCAAGGTGACCCTTCGTGGGACTCGTATGTATGAGTTCCTCGAGCGTCTCATCAAGACCGCTCTGCCCCGTATCCGCGACTTTCGCGGCGTGAGCACCAAGGCGTTCGACGGCAATGGCAACTACACCCTGGGTGTCGCCGACCAGTCGATCTTCCCTGAAATCGAGCTCGATAAAATCAAGCGCAACGTCGGCTTCGACGTGTGCATCGTCACCTCGGCACGCACAAACGCCGAGGCCAAGAGCCTGCTCACCGAACTGGGCATGCCATTCAGCGACAAGGGCCGCCAGAAGAAGGTCGCAGCCGCTGAACAGACCGAAACGCCCAAGGCCTAACGGTAAAGTAGAAGAAGCAGAACCATGAGCGCACTCACAGATCCCATCGCCGATTTCCTGACCCGGATTCGCAATGCCAGCCGCAGCGGAAAAAGCGAACTCAAAGCGCCTTTCTCCAAGATCAAGGCCGACATCGCCCGCATCCTCAAGCAGGAAGGCTATATCTCCGCCTACGAGGTGGAGGAAAACGAAGAGAACAAGCCACAGATTAAAGTCGTGACCAAGTTCGTAAATCGCGCCCCGGCCATCACTGGTCTCAAGCGAGTCAGCAGGCCAGGTCTCCGCAAATACGTCGGCGCACAGGAAGTGCCCCGCGTTCTCGGTGGCCTCGGTATCTCCATCCTTTCGACGCCCAAAGGCGTCATGAGCGGCCGTGAGGCCAAGAAAGAAAACGTCGGCGGCGAGCTGCTGGCTTTCGTTTGGTAATCATATGTCTCGTATCGGCAAAAAACCTATTGAGCTGCCTGCAAAGGTCAGCGTGAAAATCGGAGCCAACGGCGCCGTAAATGTCGAGGGCCCCAAAGGCAAACTCGCATGGACGCTTCCCGCTGGTGTCACCGGCACCGTCGAGGGCACGAAAGTCACCCTCAGCATCGCGGACGACCACAACAAGGCCCTCTTCGGCCTGAGCCGTTCGCTCGTAAACAACATGGTCAAGGGCGTGGCTGATGGCTACGTCAAGGACCTCGAAATTCAAGGCGTCGGTTTCAAGGCTGCTGTGAAGGGCAAAGTCCTCCAGCTCAACCTTGGCTACAGCCACGAAATCAATCATCCCATTCCCGAGGCCCTCAAGGTCACCGTGGCAGAAAACACCAAGGTGAAGGTCGAAGGGATTGACAAACAACTCGTTGGTCAGTTCGCTGCGGAAGTTCGCGGCTTCTACCCGCCGGAACCCTACAAGGGCAAAGGCGTTCGCTACGCCGGCGAAAAAATCATCCGCAAGGAAGGCAAAACCGTCCAGTAAGCCATGGCTACAGCATACCGCAAAGAGAAAATCAAGATGCGTCACGCACGCCTTCGCAAGAAGGTTACCGGCACTGCCGAGCGTCCTCGCCTCGCCGTCCATTTCAGCGGCAAAAATATTTACGCCCAGGTCATCGACGACACCGTCGGCAAGACCCTGGCCAGCGTCAACACGACCGAGGCCGGTCTCAAGGCTCAGAAGCCCCGCGCCAACGCCGCTACCGCCGCCACCGTTGGCAAGCTCGTCGCCGAGCGCGCCAAGGCTGCGAACATCGACAAGGTCGTTTTTGACCGCGGTGGTTTTATCTACCACGGAAAAGTGAAAGCACTCGCCGACGCCGCACGCGAAGGTGGACTCCAATTCTAAGCATATGGCCGACGTGACTCCGACAGCTCCTGCAGCTCCAGCTCCTTCTGAACAACCCCGCTTCTCACGAGGCCCCGGCGGTCCCGGCGGCCCGGGTGGTCGTGGCGGTGCCCGCGGCCCCGGTCGCGGTCCCGGTCGTGGCCCTCGCGGTCCCCGTGCCGAGGCGACCCCCAACAAAGAAGGCTCCATGGTCGATGGCGTGTTCGTTGCCACGACTGGCAAGGACCTCATCGAAAAGACGGTCTTCATCAATCGATGCGCCAAAGTCGTGAAGGGCGGACGCCGCTTTAGCTTCAGCGCACTGCTCGTCATTGGTGACAAGCAAGGCCGCGTCGGATTCGGTTTCGGCAAGGCAAACGAAGTCAGCGAGGCCATCCGCAAGGCTGGTGAACGCGGACGCAAGTCCCTCAAGGCAGTGGCACTCCAAAACGCCACCATCCCTCACGAAGTGAAGGGCACCCACGGTGGCGGCTACGTCATCCTGAAACCCGCAAGCCCCGGTACCGGCATCAAGGCTGGTGGCGCGGTGCGTGCCGTCTGCGACGCCGTCGGCATCAAGGACATCATCGGCAAGAGCCTCGGTTCTTCCAACCACGCAAACGTGTTGAAGGCAACTCTCGACGCCCTGTCGCAGCTCCGCCAGCGCACGGATTACTTCAAGGCCCGCGGCATCACCGCCCAGCCCAAGGCCTAATCGCCCGGCTAGCAGCTCAATTACACCATGAATCTTACGAATCTCAAACCCCGTCCCGGCTCCCGCCATCGCACCAAGCGACTTGGTAACGGCGAAAGCAGCGGCAAGGGCAAGACCAGCGGCAAAGGCCACAAAGGCCAGAAGGCACGCAGCGGTGGCAGCATTCGCCTCGGTTTCGAAGGCGGCCAGATGCCCCTTATCCGTCGCATTCCCAAGCGCGGGTTCAACAACGCGGTGTTCCACACCAGCTATGCGGTCGTGAACCTCAGCGCCCTGGAGGCAAAATTTGAAAACGGTGCAACCGTTGACGAGGCAGTGCTCCTGGAGGCTGGTCTCATCCGCAAGCCCTACGACGGCGTCAAAATCCTCGCCACCGGGGAGTTGTCGAAGAAGCTCAGCATCACTGTCAACAAGGCCAGCGAGTCTGCGAAGGCAGCCATCGAAAAGGCTGGCGGTTCGCTGACGCTCAAGTAAATGCATTTTCGAGCCGGCGTGACGAGTTTCACGAACCTGCCTCATCCATCATGGGATGCGGTAGTGTGAAATTCGTCACGTCGGCTCTCTTTTTTTCCACCGAATGATCTCCGCATTCTTCAACATCCGTAAAATCCCGGAACTCAGAAACCGGGTCCTTTTCACGTTGCTGATGATACTTCTGTATCGTCTCGGCTGCGCGATCACGTGCCCGGGTGTGAATGCGAGCGTCCTCCGTCACTATTTCACCGACCGCGTTCAGGACGCCTCGGGTGGTGGCGTGGTCGCCCTTTTCAACATCTTCAGCGGCGGTGCACTCGAACAGTGCGCCGTTTTCTCCCTGGGTGTGATGCCCTACATCAGTGCGAGCATCATGATCCAGCTCCTCACGGCAGTGGTGCCCCAGTTGGGCAAACTCGCCAAGGAGGAGGGCGGTCGCCAAAAGATCATGCAGTTCACCCGGTACGTGACCATTGTCCTCTGCGTATTCCAGGGATGGGTCATGGCCAAGCAGTTTGAGAACCCCTCCGAGATGATGTTCCCGCATCTTCAGGAGACGATGGCCACTTACGGTCAGGTGGTTCCATTCCCGGGCTTCTGGTTCCAGTTTGTCTGCGTGATGTCGCTCACAGCCGGAACGATGTTCCTCATGTGGATTGGTGACCAGATCACCGACCGCGGCATCGGCAACGGTATGTCGCTCATCATATCGGTGGGTATTGTCGCACGCCTGCCCGCCGCGCTCATGCAGGCATGGCAGGCTGTCGTTCCCAGTGGTATCAAGGGTGGCGATGTTGCCCCCATGAAACTCGTGTTGATGATCGCCTTCCTGGTGCTCGT
>JAYUWZ010000488.1:0-1637 GCA_043753265.1 Verrucomicrobiaceae bacterium | reverse complement strand
GCGGCGGCAGCGCGCTGTGGAGCAGCGGCTTCCTGCCCACGCTGTATACGGGCACGCGCTTCCGCAACCAGGGCGACCCCATCCTCAACGTGGCGAATCCCGCCGGTGTCGATGCGAAGCTCCAGCGCGACACCATCGACCTCGTGCGCCAGCTCAATCAGCGCCAGCTCGCTGAGACGGGGGACCCGGAAATCGCCACCCGCATCGCCAATTACGAGATGGCCTTCCGCCTGCAAACCAGCGCACCGGAGCTCATGGACCTCAAGACTGAGAGCAAGGAAACGCTCGCGATGTACGGCTGCGAACCCGACAAGCCCAGCTACGCCCGCGCCTGCCTGCTCGCCCGCCGCATGATCGAGCGCGGCGTGCGTTTCGTAAATATCTACCACGAGGGCTGGGACGCCCACAGCGATGTGGTCGGCAACGTGCGCGGCAACTGCCAGAAGACCGACCAGGCCAGCGCCGCATTGGTCATGGACCTCAAGCAACGCGGCTTGCTCGACGACACACTGGTTATCTGGGGCGGCGAATTTGGCCGCACTCCCATGGTGGAAACCAATCCCGCGCTGGGCCGCTCGCTGGGCCGCGATCACCACCCGCAGGCCTGCTCCATGTGGATGGCCGGCGGGGGGATCAAAAAAGGCATCAGCTACGGTGCCACCGACGACCTCGGCTTCCACGTCGTGGAAAACCCCGTCCACGTCCACGACATGCAGGCCACCATCCTCCACTGTCTGGGCCTTGATCACGAGCGCCTCACCTACCAGCACGCCGGCCGAGACTTCCGCCTCACCGACGTCCACGGCCACGTGGTGAAGCAACTCCTCGCATAGGGCCGCGCGCCGAAACGAGCGCCCCCAAAAATCGTAAATCATAAATCGTAAATCATAAATTCCTCCCCCTCCGCGCATGTCTCCGCTACAGCGCACGGATGAAGATTCTCGTCACCGGCGGCGCCGGATACATTGGCAGCGTGTGCGTGGAGCAATTGCTCGACGCGGGACATACCGTGACTGTTTTCGACAACCTCACCGAGGGCCACCGCAGGGCCATCGATCCCCGCGCCACACACGTCAACGGCGACCTGCAAAATCGCTGCGAAATCGAGGACGCCATGGAGGCCGCCCGGCCCGATGCCGTGATGCATTTTGCCGCCAACGCCCTCGTGGGTGAGAGCATGACGAACCCCTCCAAATATTTTCGGAACAACGTCTACGGCGGCATCAACCTGCTCGACGCCATGGTCGCCGTGGGCTGCAAGCGCTTCGTCTTCTCCAGTACCTGCGCCACCTTTGGCATCCCCGACCGCGTGCCCATCGATGAAACGCTGGCGCAAGCGCCCATCAACCCTTACGGCGAGTCCAAGTTCCTCTTTGAAAAAGTGCTCCGCTGGTACGACGAAATCCACAGCCTCCGCTACGTGGCACTTCGCTACTTCAACGCCGCCGGTGCCAGTGAACGCTTTGGCGAGGACCACCGCATCGAGACCCACCTCATCCCCAACGTCCTGAAAGTCGCCCTGGGCCAGAAGTCCCACGTCGAAATCTTCGGCACCGACTACCCCACGCCCGACGGCACGTGCATCCGCGACTACAGCCATGTGCTCGACCTTGCGCAGGCCCACATGCTTGCCCTGA
>JAYUWZ010000487.1:0-1637 GCA_043753265.1 Verrucomicrobiaceae bacterium | reverse complement strand
CGAGTGGTTCGACTCTTCCGTGTATGAGGCGATGCGCGACTACTGCATGCTGGTGGACGACACCAAGCGCGAGGCCTTCATCCGCACGCGATTGGAGTCTTCCGATCCGCGCACCGTCCATGGACTCATCACACGGGTGCTGCTTCACGGCATGGCCGGAAACGAAGGAGAGGCCATGGCTGCGCTCCACGCAGTCCTTGCCAGCCGGCCCATGATTGGCCCCTCCTCGGAGCGCCATATCGAGGTCGCTGCCCGCAACTGGCTCCAGCTCAAGAACGCTGCGAACACCCTTGTGGGCTGGGGGTTGCCATCCATGGCGGCGGCGGTTTGGGATTTTGCATTCGCGGATGAGGCCTACTCCCAATTCCAGATTCGGCGGGGACGCCATTACTTAAACACTGCCGACGAGGAAAGTATAACTCTGGATGCCTTGGTGGCGGATGCACGCATCTCGCGGGATGCCCTGCGCTACATCATCGGTGGCCCTTCCGAGCGAGGCACGCTGCTGGCCCGCTATGAGGGCAATCCCCGAAGCGTGGAGCGCCTCGGCGAGCTCGTGGAAGGCCACGGGGCGCTGGACGCCGCAGTGCAGATCACCCTCCACCGCTGGGAACGCACTCCCAATGACCCCAGTGCCCTCCGCCGGGCCATGGATGCCTGCAACGCCGCCGGGGATGAGGCCACCGCCGAGCATATCCGCAGAAAGCTGCTCGCCGGAAAATTGAATCCCGGCAGCGACAGCACCCCTACGCAGTTTGCCGAGGAGTTGTCCCAGCAACTGGAGGCCCGTGGCGACATCGCGGGAGCGCTCAAGGTGATCGAGACCGCCCGCTTTTTGAACCCCATGGAATTGTCCCTCGCCCGGCGCTACGCCATGCTGCTCCAGCTCTCCGGCGCACAGGAACAGGCCGAGGTGGAGATTCGCCGCCTGGCGATGTCCGATGGTGGCAACGCGCACTCCCGGGAACTCCTTGCACAGATGCTCCAGCGCCAGGGCAAGATGGCCGAGGCCCTCGCGTTCCGCAGAAAAAACGGCAACGTCGACCCCCATCTTCCGCTGCTGCTTTACCGCTTTGGGCAGCCGGAGGAGGCGCGCGTCGCGCTGGAAAAACTCACAGGCTCCTACGCCGTCGTGGCCGCAATGACACTGGCTGAGGCCATGGGTCTCGCGGGCGATGCAAAGAGCGCGCGCAGCGTGCTCATCGCCACCGCCGGGCGCATCCTGGATCCCCGTTCCCAGTTGCAGCTCCGCTCCAAGCTCCTGCGCATTCCCGGCTCGCCACCCACCCCGCTCTTCGCCGCGCGCATGGAGGCCAAGCTCCGCAAGATCATCATCACCCAGCCCGAGCTCGCGGAGCCCTATCACGAGTTTTTCGACCGCCATGCCACAAAGCTCGGCATCGTTCCGCAATGGGAGGAAGTGACCGCAAAGGCATGGGCCGACGGCACCGGCCCCCTGCCTGCGGGCCTCTCTGTGCTCCGCCAGCGCATCGCCGCAAGCGACCCCGCTGGCTGCCGCAAAGTCTGCGCGCAGATCGCATCCCGCGCCGATGCCACAGGCCCTGTGGTGGACAAGGCCATCGCATCGCTCGCCGCCGCAAAAATGGACGACCTGCGCCTCACGCTTGCCGAGTCTG
>JAYUWZ010000486.1:0-3811 GCA_043753265.1 Verrucomicrobiaceae bacterium | reverse complement strand
GCGGGTGCCGTGGCCATGGGCCTGCCGGAAATCGAGCGGCTCAAGGTCATCGAAAAAGGGCAGACTCCCTGGAAAAACAAGGAACCGCTCACGATGCTAAGAGTGATTGGTGGTTTCGAGGAGGGTATCGGCGGCGCGCTTGGAAAGACGGCGGCGATTATCGCGCTGGGCATTATCCTCGGAAAATTGCTCGCGGAATCCGGCGGCGCGCAGGTGCTGGCCAAGCGCTTCGCAGCCTTCTTCGGGCCGAATCGCGTGCTGCTCTGCATCATGTCGCTGGCGCTGGTCATCGGCCTTGTCACGTGGTTTGCGGTGGGCCTTGTGCTCTTGCTCCCGATTTTGCTCACGCTCGTGAAGGAGACAAAGAAGCCCTTTCTCCTGCTCGCGATTCCTCTCATCTCAGTGCTCTCCGTCATGCATGGGCTCATGCCGCCGCACCCAGGCCCCGTCGCTGCGGTGGGATTTTTAAAGGCGAGCACCGGCATGGTGCTTGTGTGGGGGCTGCTCATCGGCGTGCCCACCGCCATCATTGCGGGACCTATTTTCGCACGCCGCGCGGCGAAAATGGTGCAAGCCAACCCGCCCGATTTCCCGGACAAGACAGATTCTCCGCTGCCCGAGGGCACGCGCCTGCCCGGCTTTGGGATGACCTTTTTCACCATCATGCTACCCGTCATGCTCATGCTTGTGGGCACGGTGGGCGAACTCGTGTGGGCTGAGGGAGTGCCGGCGCGGACGATGTGCTCCTTCATCGGCAACCCAGTAATCGCCCTCGCGGTCGCGGTGGTCTTCGCAAACTGGTCGCTCGGCATGAGCTGTGGGTTCAAGACCACGCAGTTGCTGAAGTTCAGCGAAGCCAGCGTCGCCACCGTGGGCATGACGCTGCTCGTGGTGGGCGGCGGCGGCGGCTTTGCAAAGGTGCTCGATATCGCGGGCGTCTCGCGTGCGATGGGTCTGGCCGCGGAGGCTGCGAATCTCCCCCCGCTGCTCTACGGGTGGATGGTCGCCGCCTTCATCCGTGTGGCCACGGGTTCGGCCACGGTATCCATCACCGTCGCCGCCGGCCTCATGGTTTCGGTCGCGGATCAGCACCCGGAGATTAACCGCGAACTGCTCATCATCGCCATCGGTTGCGGCTCGCTCTTCATGTCGCATCTCAATGATGGCGGGTTCTGGATCGTGAAAGACTGCCTCGGTCTCACAGTGGCTCAGACGCTCAAGACTTGGACGGTGACAGAAACGATCGTCGGCATCGCGGGCCTGCTGCTCACGCTGGCCGTCCACGCAGTGTGGTCGGCGCTGCGTGTGATGCCTGGGTAACATCGCGTGATGAACGCACGGGCGAAGCCTTGGACTGCGGTGGCAAAGTGTAACGACGACACCGCCTTGGTAGGGCTTTGGGTGTGAAAGGCTTTCGGTTATTCGGAAGTATTGAGTTCCCGAAAGAACGTTTAAAGTGAACTTGAAAAGGGATTCGCAAAGCGAAGGCGGTGTCGTCGTTACACTCTGCCACCGCAGTCCAAGGCTTCGCCATCGTTCTCCGCGGCACTGGTATTTTGCCAAGATTGATTGAATTTCGACGCATAAGTTGCGTCCAATCCATCCATGCGCCCCTTTTTGCTCACGCTGCTCCTCTTTGTTGCTGTCACTTTCGCCAGCGCACTGGAGCCGGAGGAGGAATGGCGCATTCACGTGGAAATGCACGTCGTAGTGATGCCAGAAAAAGAGGCCTTCGCGTTGCTGCCCGAGATGCGCGATGAAGCCAAAATGCCTACTGCATGGGAAAAGGTGCAAAAGCTCATGGATGCTGGCACTGCAAAGATACTGGCCGTTCCGGGAGGGGTATCTGCGGACAACGAGCAAATCGTAGCGAGGGAGGGAGAGGATGTGAAGTATCCCTCCGAGTTCGAAGCTCCGTACATCCTCGAAACAAAGGAGGGGGCAAAGAAGGCGCAAATCCCTGCCACCGCAGGCAAAGGAGAGGCCAAACAGCCGCCCCCGGTTGGTTTTGCCCCGACCTTGTTTGAGACACGTTTCACGGGCATCAAGCTCGAGGCTGATGTTTCCACCAACGACCCAGGAACCCTGCTGGAGCTCACTGTGGAGGCCAGTCACACGCGGCTCCTTTCTTGGGAAGAGTTTGAGACTGCGCGGCTCTCGAACGGCGAAAAGGTCTCCGTAAAGCAGCCGAAATTTGGTGAGATGTTCCAGAAATGCCACCTAGTTTTGAAATCAGGCGAGCGCACGCTTTTGGGCATTCATCGTGTTCCCGGCAAGCCCGGCGAGATGGAGTTGTTTCTTCTCCGCGCGTGGACGACGCGAGTAAAGGCAGACGCCAAATGAAAACACTCGCGGGATTATTTTTCGCCGCTGCCTCGGTCTTTGCCGGGATGCCGGATGCCGCTGTGCGCGTGGAATTGCAGATCCTCCACGTTTCCGAGGCGCAGGCGCTGGATTTGATTCCCCGGCTCTCGCGCCCCGAAACCGCAACTGCTGCTTTTGCGGATCTACAGACGCTCTGCCATGCCGGCAAAGCGAACCGTGCTGCGTTATTAATTGCGACAGGTTTTACCGGGAGTGAAACCTTTGCGAGGTCCACCGAGGAGGGGCTCTATTCCATTGCGCGCTATAAGCCGGACCCACGTCTCCTGCCGATCACGACTGGTCCTGATGGAAAGCCCTATTCTGTTCCTTATCCTGTCACTGACTTTGGCAAGCGCGACACCGGCGTGAAGCTGGGCTTCCAGCTACAGAAAATGTGTGGAGAGCACGGCTTGGTTCTCGCACTCACCACGGAAAACACCCTGCTCGAAAAACGGGAGCGAATGGAAACGGGCGTCAGCGCATTTGGGACGAAGACCTACGTGGAGACCCCGGTATTCCTCGTTCGGGAAACTACGACCACCTTGATCATGGCTGAAGGGGTTCCGAGTCTGATGGGTGTTTTCAAATTACCGGAATCGAAAGGTGTTTTTGAACTGCACATCGTTACCGCCTCACCAAAGCGAATGGACGCAATGCCTGTGGCGGCAGCCGCACAGTTGAACCCTCAGTGGAGAGTCGAGATGCAGCGGTTCCGTCTTTCCCAGGCTGAAGCTCTTGAGCTTCGGGCGCGCTCATTGAGCCCGGATACTGTGGAATCAGCCTTTGCTTCGCTCATCCAAATGGCAAAAGAAGGTCGCGCGGAATTATGCGAGTGGACAACGCTGCCCATGGCTGGCGGGTGTCGGCCAGCTGCTTGGCGAAATACACGTGAGGTGTGGTGTGCAATCGAGGATCGCGGAGTCGGCATGAGTGGATGGGTAAAACCTGAGGAGTTTTCGGAGAGGTTTCCTTTTTTCGAGTTTTCCCTGCCATTTGACCCACCCACGGCTCATGAAATACGGAACCTCGGGGATGCTCTGGAGGTGCATGAACTCAGCCCCGGAAGCGGAGGTGCCGTGTCCCTGACTTTGAATAAAGCGATTAACGAAATGGATGGTTACCTTCGTTGGGCGACAGGAGTTAATTTTCAAGGGCAACGAGCCTTGCTGTATCAGCCTCGTTTCCAAAAAAGAAGCGCAGCGAGTACGTTCGAGCTTCTGCCGGGTCGACGCCAGCTCTACTCTTTTCAGAATCTCTCATCGGGAGGGCGCTGTGAAATGACCTTCATCCAAATCGTGGAAAACCCCGTGCCAGCACCCAGTCCTTCCAAATGAAAACGTTCCTCGCCTTGTTGCTCCTCACTGTCCCCATCATTAGCCAGCAGGCCAATGACGGAACGGGAGTGTCGCAGCATATCCGGGCTGAACTGCTGATCGTGCAATTGCCC
>JAYUWZ010000485.1:0-1641 GCA_043753265.1 Verrucomicrobiaceae bacterium | reverse complement strand
CCTGCCAGATCATGGAGATGCGGAGTTCGTTGGCGTCGAAGCAGAGGTTTGCCTTTTCCGGGTAGCCTACGCCAATCGCGCGGGGGCCTCCGCCTTCGATGAAGTTGCGGTAAATCACGGCTTCGTTTTGCGCGAGAATCTCCTGCTTGCCCTGCACGAGGCCATCGGGGAGGTCGGTGAAGTTTTGGCGGGCGATGTAGAGCCAGAGCGCGCGGATTTGCGCCTCGGTGTCGCCTTTCAGGATGTCCTTGTTGGCGGCGACGCCTGCGGGCCAGAAGGACGGCATGCGGGTGCCGGGGCGCAGGGACTGCGGGTCGATGAGGTAGCGGCGGAACCAGTCAAACTTGAGGCGGCGGCTCATGAATGCTATGTCGATGGCTGGAATGCCGAGCGATTTGTTGCCCGCGAAGTTGTGGCAGGCGATGCAGGAGAGGCCCGCTGTGCCGGTCAGCTTGCGGCCCCATTTGGCCTGCGTGGCCGCTTCGTTGATGAAATTGTTGGGGTCTTCCAGCGCACCAGCGGCGGTGTCCACTTTTTCCAGCAGCGCGGGAAGGTGCCCCGCATTGGGCTCACCGAAAACAGGCATGCGGGTGGCCATGTAGGGGCGGGCTTTGGTGCCTTTGATTAGTATCTCGCGCATCCAGTCCACGCGAAGCTTGCCGCCGACTTTTTCCAGCGTGGGCGGGATGCGGCCCTCGTCGCCGAGGTCCGTCTCGCCATTGCTCGTGAGGTATTCCTTGCGCAGGCCCTCGATGCCGCCGCGCTTGTCGCGGTTGTGGCAGGCGTAGCAATTCATCGTGAGCATCGTGCGCTTGATGTGTTCGCCCGGCTCCAGTGCGAGATTGAGGACGTCCTGGTTTTGCAGGAAGGCGACGAGCACCGTGCGCTGGCGATCGGTGAGGTCAAATTTCGGTGAGGCCGGTTTTGGGGCAGGGGAGAGGCAGCCGATGGGATGGCGCGGGCGCATCCCGGCGAGCTTCTTTGGTTCCGGCACGGTCACGCCAATGTCGAAGGGCGTGGGCGTTCCGGTGTGGCATTGGTTGCAGCGCATGCTCACAAACATGGCCGCGCCCTTGGCTGCCTTGGCCTGATCCACGGCAAAGGGTGCGTCGCCCACGGGAACCATGGGCTGGCCATCGTGTGAAAGCGCCTTTGTGGGGATCTCCTGTTTGTCAAAGCCGGGGCCTTTCCACTTCGCGTTGAAGGCCACGTTTCCGCCGCCATCGAAGTACTGGACCTCAATGCTATGGATGCCGGCTTTGAGTTCGAGTTCCGCACTGCGCTCCTGCACGGGATGGATGCCGCCGTTGTCGACGAGCAGCTTGCCATCGATGTAGAGCCGCGAGCCGTCGTCGCTCTCTGTGTAGAATTTGTATTTTCCGGCCTTGGGCGCGGTGATGTTGCCGCGAAAGCGGAGGGCAAAATTGCCTTTGCGCTTCGCAGCCTTGACGCTGAAAGTTTCCGCAGTGGCGGTGCTGGTGGGCTGCAGCCGCTCGAATGCGGGGAGCTCTGGAAAATCCTTCTCGTAGTAATCCACATGCACGCCGGGGAGCGTCACGGGCTGGCCTGCGGGCATCTGGTCGCGGAGCAGCCACATGGCGATAGCCTCCGCCTCGCCGCCCTCAAGGCTTAGCGAAGGCA
>JAYUWZ010000484.1:0-1641 GCA_043753265.1 Verrucomicrobiaceae bacterium | reverse complement strand
GGCAAGCGTCGGAAGGTCTGTGGGAGAAAATCCCACGATGAGCATGTAGCCACCCGAAGGAATCGTAGTGCCCGGCTCAAACGCAAAGTCCGCGTCCCCCTTGAGCACCCAGCCTGCAAGGTCCACAGGCAATGCGGAGATGTTGTGGAGTTCGATGAACTCGTCGCGAGCGTTGTCCAGCCCCCCGGCGAGATCCGTGGGCTGGAAATGGATTTCATTAATCACCACCGGCCCCGTGAGCGCAGCCGCATTAGGGGCACCCATTCCGCCGCGAAACGCCTCCACTGTCGCAGGACCATCAACGCCGAAAGTGCGCGCGCGCATCGGCCAGAATTCATCCAGCACGCCCGCCAGCGGCACGCGCCCAAACGACACACCATCCGCGGCGGCTCCGAAACTCACCTGTGCGCGGTATCCCGTGAGCACGCCGCCCACTTCCTCGGAAAGTACAATCTCATCTCCGAAAGAACTGAGCGAAAAGCTCGGCCCAAACTGGTTTTCATACAGCACCAGATACCCACCGGCAGGAATCGTCGTGCCGCCGGGAATCTGATATTTTCTGGGGCTCGTGCGGTCGTCGCTCAGCCACCAGCCGCTGATATCCACAGCCACTCCCGTGGGATTGTGCAGTTCGATGGCGTCCTCCAGCGGCGGTGTGGAATTGGTGAGCGCCTCGTTGATCACCACCGGCGCAGGCAGCCAGTTGCCACGGCCCAGGGACGCGGTGAGCGGGAAGAATGCGAACGCCGCGCCACCGTCCGGCAGCCGCCCTTGCGAGACATTGGTCGTCTGGCGGCCAAAGGTGATCGCATCCATCACCGTCGCACCATCCGTGGCGATCAGGAAAATACTATCCCCACCGGTGCTCAGCTTGAAATTGCAATGCGCGCCACCGGCCTTGGAGTCATCGGCCTTGAACTCCGCAAATCCCCCTGCCCCCACATACGACAGCGCGGGGATCCTCGTATTGCGCGGCGAGGTCAGCCGGTCGGTGAGATACAGGCCACCGATTGCCGCAGGCAGCGGCGCAGGATTGTAAACTTCGAACCAATCATCCCCATGACGCGGCTCGGCCATCCACTCGTTAATTCGCAAGGCCGGGTTTGCGGCGAGTTGCTGCACCGCGTTTGGCGCGCCCGGCGAAGGCTCCACGAGCGTCCATCCGCCGGTGCCGTTCGTGCGGCCAATTGGCAGATTCGCCGCCTGTGGTCCAAACGTCACGCTGTCCACAATCGCGCCGCCATTCATCAGCAGCACCGTCTGTCCCGACGCATCGAGCTTGAATCCCGTATGCAGGCCCGGCACCGCGAAATTGCGGTCACACCACACCACAAGGTAGCCGACAGGCGGAATCACCGTGCCTGCGGGAAATGCATACTTCGCTGGCACCAGCGGATCGTCCGTCAGCGTCATCCCATCCAGCACGAGCTGTCCGCCGCTGTTGTTGCGCAGTTCGATGTAGTCCGGGAAGTCCCCTGCATTTTCCACCGCGCCCTGGTTCGACGCCATGATCTCGTGCAACACGAGGTTTCCCGCCAATGGTGTGCTTTGTCCCCACGTAAAGCTCGTCTCCACCGACACCACCGAAGGATGCCCGTCGGTGTCCACATAAGTCATGCGCCAGAAATAAGTCTGCCCGTA
>JAYUWZ010000483.1:0-1644 GCA_043753265.1 Verrucomicrobiaceae bacterium | reverse complement strand
CGCGGGCCTCGCAGGCGCTTCGCTCGCCGGGATGCCGGGCATCTGCCTCGCACAGACTGGGACGCCACTGAAGCTCGCGCTCGTCTCCGCGGCCACCTACGCCCTGCCGGGGCAGGCGCGGATGCCCGGCTCGCACCACGGCACCGCCTTTGCCACGGCCTTCAACGGATGGGATGAGGAGAAGGCAAAGCTGGTGAAGGGCACGTTCATCAAGTCGGGGCGCAAGGTAGCAGGCGCACGCGTGGTGAAGGTGTGGGACCACGACAAGGCGGCGGCACGTTTGCTCGCGGAGGCCTGCGGAATTGAGACGGTGGCGGATTCTCCGGAGCAGTGCAGCGAGGGCGTGGATGCGGTGCTGATCATCGATGACGGCAGCGGCGCGCAGTGGAAATTTGCGGAGCATCCGTTGCGCAAGGGCGTGCCGACGTTTTGCGACAAGCCGCTCGCCATGACTGCACGGGAGGCGGCGGGCGTGGCGAAGATCGTCCGCGAGACGAAGACGCGGTTTATGTCCGCAAGCAGCCTGCGCTTTGTGCCGGACATCATCAAACTGCGCAACGAGGTGGCGCAGCTTGGGCGCGTGCATCTCGCCAGCGCGGTGTGCGGCAACGAACTGGTATACTATGGCATCCACGCCCTCTCGATGATCTATGCAGTGCTCGGCAAGGGAGCGGTGAGCACCATCAATGTGGGCCGGGCGGGAAGCAACGTCGCGCGCATCCGTTTTGAGAACGATCGCGATGTGGTGCTGATGGTGGCCGATCGGGAGAAGATGCAGGCAGGCTACCAGATCAACATCTACGGGGAAAAAGGCTGGCGCAGCGTGACGCCGGATTTGAAGGACCTGTACGCATATCTGCTCGAGGCCTTCATGGACTTGGTAGTGACCGGAAAGGAAAGTGTGCCCGTGGAAGAAGAGGTGGAGGTGATTGCCGCGCTGGAGGCCGCGAAACGCTCGCTGGAACTGGGCCGCGAAGTGAAGCTGAGCGAGGTAATGTAACTGATTCCGCCCATCTTTTTGAGATGCCTTTCCCTCCGCCGCAGTGCATGGAGGGAGCGCATGAAATGCATTCCTCTCCTTTCCCTCTTCATCGCAGCCACGTTCTGCGTCCACGCGGAGTCCCCCGCCCCGCTGCCGCCACAGACTCCTTGGAATCTGGAGAAACTCTCGACCGCACCGAAGTTCGAGTGGATCGATGAAACATCGGCCGTCCGCACCCTCTACTACACAGGCGAATCTTTTAAGGGGAAACCCAGCCGCGTCTTTGCCGTGTATGCCTCGCCGGCCACGATTGCCACTGGCGACAAGCCGAAGGGTCCATGGCCGGGAGTGGTGCTGATCCATGGCGGGGGCGGCAGTGCATTCCCGGAATGGGTCACGCTGTGGGCCAAGCGCGGCTACGCGGCCATCGCGATGGATCTGGGCGGCAAGCGGCCCGATCTCGCTGTGCCGAACGACGACAAGAAGCGCACGCTGGTGGAGGACGGAGGGCCGGACCAGGGGCACCCCTCCAAGTTCAACACCATCGGCACGGAGGATGTGTCGGACGACTGGCCCTACCACGCGGTTGCCAATGTGGTGCTCGCACACTCGCTCCTGCGCACGATGCCGGGCGTGGACCCGGAGCGCACGGCGGTGTCCGG
>JAYUWZ010000482.1:0-3821 GCA_043753265.1 Verrucomicrobiaceae bacterium | reverse complement strand
GGGGAATCGCGTAGAGGATGCGATCGATGAGCATGATGGTGAGCGTGATCACTGTCGCCGCGGCAGGCTTCGCGCCGGTGCACGAGAACATGAATGCGAGCGATGTCGCTGTGCACAGGCTCACTGCATAAAATACCAATACGCCGACCAATCGCACGAGTCCTTCGCCCTCGGGGTAAATCACGAAAAGTTTTTCCTCGGGCGCAAAAACAAAGAGCCCGCCATGGCCGCGCCATAACCAGCCGATGAGGATGGCGCTCGCGCCGATGAATGCGATGAGCGAAAATGTGTAGGTGATGCAGGCGAGATACTTCACGCCCAGCACGCGCAGGCGGCTTGCTGGCCGGCACAGTGTCATGCGCAGCGTACCATCCTCGACTTCCTTGCTCACGATATCCCCACCTACCAGTGAGAGGAACAGCGCGCCGAGGAGGATGACTGTGAGCACGACGACCCCGGTGGCCATGGTGAGGCCGCGAAAGTAATCGTCGAACACTAGATCGACTCCCGCAAAGCCGATGTTCTTCTCAAAGTCGCGCCGAAAGATCCGCTCTCCCGAAGGCATCTGAAAGAGCATGAGGATAATCAGCTCCAGCATGAGAAAGGCACCAAAGCCCATCCATGTGCGCTTGCGGGCAAAGAGCTTGATCAGTTCGCAGCGGTATTGGCGGAGAAAGAGCATCACGACTTGAGGACCTGTTCGAGATAGAGTTGTTCGAGCGTCTGGCGCACCGGCTCCACTGCGCGCACGCGGACTCCGGCGGCAACCATCTTTGTGACGACATCCGCCACATCGGCATCGGGTTCCAATTCGATCAACCCCGGCTCGATGATTTTTGCCCCATTCACGTGGGTGCTTGCGGTATCCCACGGCTGCGCATCGATGCGGAAACGAAGGCCCTTCGGTGCGAGATCCTGCCACCGTCCGGTAAACAGCATGCGGCCCTGATTCAAAATGGCGACGCGATCGCAGAGTTGCTCCACCTCGCTGAGAAGATGAGAGCAGAAGAGCACGGTGATGTTCCTTTCGCGATTGAGTCGCTGAATGAGCGCACGCATCTCCGCGATACCTTCGGGGTCGAGGCCGTTGGTGGGTTCGTCGAGCAGTACGACATCCGGCGCTGGGAGCAGGGCCTGCGCGAGTCCGAGGCGCTGGCGCATGCCCTGGCTGTAGGTGCCGACCTCGTCGTGGATGCGTGCACCGAGACCGACAAAGGAAATGACATCGTCTTTCTCTGCCTTGGTCACTTTGGCACTGTAGCAAGTGAATAGATCCAGATTCCGCCATCCGCTGAGGTAATCATAAAAGCGCGGTTGCTCAAAAATCGCCCCCACCTTTGCCAGTGCCTTTGAGCGATGCCGCTGCACGCTGATGCCGCCTACGAAGGCCTCGCCTGCATCCGGGTATACCTGCCCGAGCAGGATGCCGAGCGCCGTGCTTTTGCCCGCGCCGTTGTGGCCGAGGAGGCCAAAAATTTCCCCGCGCCTTACCTCGATGGAGACACCATGCAGCGCGGGTTTCCCGAAGAAGGCCTTCTTGAGATTTTCCAGCCGCAGGGCGGGAGGTGTGGTGCCGTTGTCGCCGGTTACCGCCGCCACACGAACCGCCTTTCCATTTCGTGAAACATCAACAGCATATCGAAATTCTGATCGAGCAACGAGCCCTCGATAAAGGGCTTGAGACCGGTGATTGCGACGGTGCCGATGATACGCTGGTCTATTCCTGGCAATACCTGCTCGCCGCCACCTGCACGGTTGCGCGCCATGCCGATGATGCGATCGATACTGCGTTTGCGCTCATGGGGTGGCAGCTTGTCGAAGAACTGGACCACTTGAAGGATTTTGGGAAACAGAAGCATGCGGAAGGTGCGCCGCTCTGCCAAATTCAGTTCGTGCCACCATTCCTTCAGTTCAGGGGTGGCGAGCAGTGCGCGGCTTTGGTCAAAATCGAGCCTGCGGTATTCGTTGCCCACTGCATTGACAATCTGCGTGCGCTCCGCCTCCGGCTTGCCGGCAAGCGGTCGGGATTTTGCAAACGCTGCAACTTTCTCGGGGGAAGGCTGCGATTCTCCCAACCAGTACATCAATGATCCCACGACGAGCCAGAGGCCCGCGAGGATGGCGGAGATTTTAAACCACGAAGGTCGCATGAATTATCGATAATGGCGGCCTTGCGGCTCGGAACAGCTCATTGGACGTGCCTGAAAACGGGTTGGTTACAGACAGTTATCATCGAAATGCGTTCGAACAAGTCGAAGGGATTAAAACGTCCAACGCCCAACATTCAACGTCCAACGCTCAATGGCGCAAGCGTGGAACGCAGAGGCAGGTTGAAATAGGGGAACACTATAAAGGAAGGGTGAAGATTTTTTCGAGATCGGCGAATAGTGCCCAGCCGTTGCCGAGATGGAGCAGTGTGGCGTCCTCTACTTTTCCTCCGGGTTGGGTGGCGATGGTTGCGCCTGTGCTGGTGCGGACTTCGAGCACGCGCTGACCTGCGACTTCCTTTGCGGTGATCTTCCAGGTGCGTGCGGGTGAGGGGAGGGTGAGCGTATCGGCGATGGAGCGCACTTGCGGGTGCTTTGATGGGCTGAGGGTGTAGCGCTGGCTGGTGAACTTTGCGGAGAATCCTTTTGGAGCAGTGGGGGAGTAGGCCCATGGGTTGCCCCATGAATCTGTCTGTGCGGAGGTGGGGAGCGTGACGTCCTCCAGTTTCGCCGGGAATTGCACGTGCTTGCGGTAGTAGCCACGCAGGGCGGTGTCCACTTCGGTCATGCGAGCACGGGATTCCCATGCACGGGCGAGTTCCTTAAGTCCGGATGCGGCCGGGGCGGTGTCGGTCGATGATGCGAATTTGGCGATGCTTTCACGCCACTCGGCGATGGGCGCGCCGGAGTGGATTTTGAGGAGCAGTCGCTGGAAGCTGACCGTCTCGACGAGTGAGGGTGGAAGCGCTGCGGCGCTTTCGTCGACCTTTGCCAGTGCGGGAGCGAGGTCCGCGGAGGTGAGTTTTGCTGGAAGTTCCCACACGGGGGGAGGTGGGTCCGCCAAGAGGTGCGGCACGACGGAGAGCATGAGGAGGAAGCGAACGAGCATGGGCTACGAAAGACAGGGTGTGTGGAATTGGCAATCCTGCCCATCAGTTTGGAAGAGCCTGCCAAAGGGGTGCACGGAAAAGCAAAGGTGCGTGCCCACGCGGGGTTGCAATTGCTGCCCCTTTTGCTCCACCCTGCGTCACCCATGGCCAAGAAACCCGCCCAAAACTCTGCGATCTCCCCGCTGCTGGATGCGGATGCGATCCAAAAGGCGGAGTATCTGGGGCTGCAGGCGCGGTCGATTGTGGAGGGCTACATGGCGGGTGCTCACAAATCTCCCTTTCGCGGGTTTGCCATCGAGTTTGCGCAGCATCGTGAATACGTGCCGGGCGACGATACGCGGCATCTCGACTGGAAAGTGCTGGGACGCAGCGAGCGCTACTACATCAAGCAGTACGAGCAGGAGACGAACTTTGTGGCGAATCTGCTGCTCGATGGATCGGAGAGCATGAAATATGGATCCGGTGCGGTGACGAAGGCCGACTATGGCAAGGTGATGGCGGCCTGCCTGGCCTACCTCATTCTCCTCCAGCGCGATGCTGCGTCGGTGACTGTTTTTGATCGTGGCGCCCGGGAGCAGACGCAGCGTACGGACAGTCTTGCGAAGATTCACCAGATCTGCGCGAAGCTCACTGCCACGCCTCCGCAGGGCGAAACGGGCATCGGCGAGACCATGGAGGAACTCGCACGGCGTGCACGGCGAAGGGGTATCGTGATTCTCATCAG
>JAYUWZ010000481.1:0-1647 GCA_043753265.1 Verrucomicrobiaceae bacterium | reverse complement strand
GAATCCAGACCCGTGCTGGCGAAGCCTGCGGGCCGGGTGGAAAAAGCCTTGCGCTGGATCCGAAGGAATCCAGCCCCGGCGACGACGGTGGCGGCGATTTTTCTCCTGCTGGTGGGCGTGGCGGTGATCTCCACAATCGCGGCGGGGCGCATGGAAGTGGCCCGCAACGGTGAAGCCGTGGCGCGGCAGCGAGCCGAGAGTGGCCGGAAGGAGTTGAGACGCACGCTTTACGCCACGGGACTGAGGGCGACCCAGCAACTCTACGAGGAGGGCGCACTGAGCAGCGTGTCCGACTGGGTGGCGGCGCAGGTGCCTGCGCCTGGCGAGGAGGACTTGCGCACATTCGAGTGGCGTTTGCTGCGGGCGTGGGCGCGAGGCGGCCAGGATTCGATGAGGACGCTTTCGCCGCCCTGCGAAGCAGGTGCGCTCTCATTGTGTGGCCGCTTTGCCACGAGCTGGAATGGCGAGCGCACAGTGCTGATTGATTTGCGTGCGGGGCTCGATGCCGGGGCCTGGGAAGACGGGGCGCAACCCTTTGGAAACCGCCGGCATATCGCTGCCATGCCCGATGGCCGCATGCTTGCAGCGACTTCTGTGACAGGGCTGCGGGTGTGGGACTCGGAGGAGGGGCAAGTGCGAATGGTGGCATCCTGGCCAGCTGAAGCCGTTGCGTTTTCACCGGATGGACGCTGGTTGGCCGTTTCCGCCTACCGTGCCGCGAACACCGAGCTCCCACGGGGACTGATCTTGTACGACACACGCACGTGGAAAGAGGCCGGCGCGCTGGATGGGCGGGTGCCGGGGTTGGTGTGGCAAGGGGAATCGCTGATGTTTTTAAATCTTGCGAGCGGACGCATGGAGCGGTGGACGCCAGGCTCCCCGGAGCCGCCTACGGGCATCGCACTTCCCGGGATGGCCGCGCAGTGGATGACGCCGGCATTTTCCCAGGACCTGCGCCGGGGTGCGGTGCCCGGCGCGATGGAGACATTGCGCGTGCACGATGTGGGGAGTGGGGACGCGGTGGCGGAGTTTCCCGTAGCCTGCTCGCTGCTCACGATTACCGCGCTTTCGCCCGATGGCCGGTGGCTGGCAGTGGGCGGCGTGGAGCAGGATATCCGTCTCTTTGACACGGTAAATCCCAAAGCGCCGGCCAGGCTGCTCCGTGGGCACCGGGCACGCATGAGCAGCCTGCGGTTTGCAGACGATGGGCGCGAATTGTTTTCCTGGTCCACGGATGGGACGTTGCGGACGTGGAGCATCGAGCGCACTGAGGGACAGGCTGGGCCGGAAACGCGCAATGCGAGCACAGCCATCATCCCGCCGGTGATCCCTCCGGGCGGCGCATGGATCGCGCTGGCGTATGATACGGATGGCAAAGATCTTTCCTCGCCCAGCCGGACGACCATATGGGATGCAACATTGCGCCGTAAAATCGCAGAGTGTCCCGTGCTCCCGCTCGCTGCAAGTGCCGATGGGCGCGAACTGATCGGGCTTCGCGAGGGGCGCATCCTGGAATGGCGCGATGCCGCCACAGGGGAAAAGAAGAGGGAAGCCGAACTACCTTCTGTTGTGCAGTTGCCGCCGCCTCGCATTTCGCCGGATGGGCGTTATGTGGCTTATTGGAAGGAAACGAATTTTGGTGCAGTG
>JAYUWZ010000480.1:0-8070 GCA_043753265.1 Verrucomicrobiaceae bacterium | reverse complement strand
GAACAGGAAATTACTGCACTTCGAAAGCAGGCACTCCAAGAGCTTCGTGCGAAGCGTGAAGCAGTTGTTCAGGAAATCGCCAGACTGGATGCACAGGTTGCTTCACTAACCGGTGTGCCAGTGGAAAAGAAGAAGTCGCTTGCCCCGAGTGAGGGACCAGGAAAGTCGATTCCACTTCAGGATTTGAAGGCGCTACTTGCTGAGGCCCCCGACAAGACAGTCAGCATTCGCCAAGCAGGACTGCAACTCGCGAACATCAAAACCCTGGCGCGAGTGAATCCGCATCTGCTGCGGTTGGGCGGCAAGGGAGCCTGGCCGACAGTGACGATGCTGAGCTGAGTCGTTGATACGGCACATCCATCTGGCTGGGAGCTGCGATACTCTCTGTGCACCATCGACAGATTCAAGTCGGCTCAAGCCAGACCCAAAGTCAGTTGATGGTGTCTTTGCTTTTGGCGGTAGTGGCTGGTGGCCAGACTAGCGATTGTTTCCTCTGATGCCGGAGATCCCGCTTGCGCGGAATCGGAAACGTAGTGATAAATCGCTACGTAATGCCGAGACCATTCAGCGAAGCTCTTACGACCAGCCAGAGACGCGTGGCTGAAGCACTCGCACAGTTTGAGCGCATGGATCGTCCTGGGTTGGTGCCAGACCTGGTGAGTTCTCTGAAGCTGAGTGGTGAAGGTGGTATTACCGCAACACTCCAACGGATGGCACGCAACGGCTTTGTGGAGATTCAAGGAGGAGGAGCCAGAGGTCGTTCCCGCATCGTGAAGCTCACTGACAAAGGACGGCATGCAGTTGGGGCTGGAGGACTGCCGCTTCTCGGAGCGATTCCCGCTGGCCTACTATCGGAAGCCATCGAGCAACCGACCGAGTTCCTGAATCCCGGGACACTGCTAAACACCCTACCCGGTGATTTGCTTCTTCGTGTTGCTGGAGACTCAATGGTCGGAGACGGCATCTTTCACGGGGATTTGGTTCATCTACGTCCTAGTCCCACTGTGCCTCACAAGGCAATTGCTGCTGTGTGCGTAGGTGAGGATCGGGAGGGCACTCTCAAACGCATCCTCCATGAGGGCAGCAAGGTGCGCCTACGCGCATCGAATCCAGTATTTGAGGATGTCGTCGTTCCGGCTGAAACAGTTCGGGTCGTCGGAGTTCTGAAAGGGGTGATTCGACATGTTGGCAGCGGAGAATAAGCCAACACTGGGCGAACTGCGCCGCATCCTCGCCGACAAGTTTCCTGCTGTGGCAGTGAAGCCAAATGGCTCTTTGCGCACGGGCCTTACCAGTATCGATTCGGAAGGTGGATTGAATCGAGGTGCGCTCACTGAACTCGTCAGTCCCTTGGGTGGGGGCGGCCTGTTTTTGCATGCAATGCTTTCGCTACTCACTCAGGAGAGCTGCTTCGGGGCACTCATCGACGCCGGCAATAGCTTCGAGGCGCAGGATGATGAGGGATTGCTGCGACTATTGTGGGTGAGGTGTGCTGGTGCCATGCAGGCAATCAAAGCCACGGACCTGGTGGTGCGAGATGGGAACCTGCAACTGGTCGTGCTCGATTTGCAACTCGTGCCCGTGAGGGAAGTCTGTCGCATCCCCGCAAGCACCTGGCATCGATTTCAGCGACTCGTGGAGTCTACAAGCACAGCCTTGGTTGTGCTCACCAGCCAACCGGTGGTGGAAGGCGCGAAAATGCGAGTGGCACTGCGGCAAAGGTGGACACTGGATGCAATGCGGCTCAGGCGTCGGACTATCCTAGACCAAATGACCGCCCAGGTATTTGCGCGGCGGCAATTCTCATTGGCGAGTGAACAAGCGTCTGCATGAAGCCATGTTTGCAGTCATCTTCATTCCCAATTTCCGACTCCAATCGGCGCTTCGGTTTCGGCCAGAATTGAGAGAACAGCCACTAGCAATTACCGGTGAAGATGGTGCGATACTGGAAGCTTCATCGGATGCACAAAGGAGCGGCGTGCGTGATGGGATGCCAAGCGTTCAAGCCTTGGCCCGCTGTCCTGCATTAAAGCTGTTGCCCAGAGCCCTTGCAGCAGAGCAGACCGCACAGTCGACACTCATCGAATTGGCTGGTTCGCTCTCGCCAGACTTGGAAACAACGGCTGAAGGCTGTGTCACTATCGACCTGCACACGATCAGGATTGGAGATTGGTCAGCATGGTGTGAAGAGGTGGTGAAGCGACTGTTCACATTGGAGTTGGCGGGCAGGGTAGGGGTGGCTCCAAATCCCGACCTGGCATTTCTAGCAGCCCGGCGAGCAGCAACATTTCTTGTAGTTCATGCTCCAGCCGCTTTCCTCGCTCAGCTTGCAATCTCGGACATCGATCCGCCTTCGCATCTTCAGGCTCTCTTGCATGATTGGGGGATTCACACCCTTGGGCAACTCACTAGCCTGCCAAGAGGTGAATTGGCTGATCGGTTGGGCCCAGATGCCGATAGGCTTTGGCAGCGAGCATCAGGGCAAACAAAACGGCTGCTCAAACTGGTGCGGCCAATTGAGGAATTTGCTGAAGCATTCGACTTCGATCACGAGATCCAAACGGTTGAACCCTTACTGTTCATTCTTCGAAGGTTTTTAGAGTCACTGACTATCCGGTTGGAGTCGGTGCATCGTGTGGCTGCGCGGCTGTTTCTCACGCTACCGCTCGACAACGGAACCTCTCATCAACGGGTGTTCTCCATCCCCTCACCAACGGCTGAAACCAATGTGCTTTTTAGGATTCTGCACACTCACCTCGAATCACTGCAACTCGATGCGCATCCCACGGGCATCAGGCTGCTGGTGGAATCAACAAAGCCAGAGCATCAGCAGTTGCGGCTGTTTGAAAATGCCCTCCGCGATCCGAATCAATTTGGTGAGACGCTTGCGAAATTGGCGGCATTGGTGGGAGCCGGAAATGTGGGGGTGATGGAACTGATTGATACTCATCGACCCGATTCGGTTCGACTCGCCAATCCTTCATTCCACCTCGCTCAACGAGAGGCAAAGGACTCCATTCCAAGCCGAGCTGTTGGGTTGCCGCTACGCCGCTATAGGCCGGCGATTCCTGCCACGGTGTCTGTCATTCGATACGAGCCAGTCGAGGTGTGCTCGCCTGTTGTGACTGGCAGGGTAAAAGCTTCACTAGGACCTTATCGAGCGAGTGGTGATTGGTGGGAAAGTGAGCGATGGGGAGTGGAGGAATGGGATGTCGAAATTGTGGGTCACGGCCTCTACCGCCTGCGGAAGGTCGAACAAACCTGGATCATCGAAGGGTGCTATGACGGCGAGCTACGTTGAACTTCATGCCCGTAGTGCGTTCAGCTTTCTCAGAGCCGCATCGCAGCCTGAGAAGCTGGTTGAAGCGGCCATGCATCTGGAAATGCCAGCACTGGCTGTTTGCGACCGAGATGGCGTCTATGGCACCGCTCGCTTCCACGGCAAGGCTTTGGAGGCAGGCATCAAGCCGATTGTGGGAGCTGAACTCACGATGGACGACGGCGCTGTGTTGCCGGTGCTGGTGGCAAATCGAGGGGGCTATCAGAACCTTTGTCGCCTCATCACTCAGGCCAAATTGCGTGGCACGAAGCACCATGCACCTGTGCGATGGGATGAACTGGCTGAGTTCACAGACGGGCTGGTTGTGCTCACTGGCGACGAAGAAGGTCCGGTGAGACGTGCGCTCGAAGCCGACGACCATTCTGGTGCTCTCGCATACACTGAAAGGCTGGTTGAAGCATTCGGGCGGGAGAATGTTTTCGTCGAGGTGCAGCGTCATCTTCAGCGTGGTGAGGAGTTGATGAATGACCGGCTGTTCTCATTGGCTGAGCAGACGCGCCTGGCACCGATAGCAACCAATGGGGTGCTGTATGCGGCAAGAGAGGATCGCAGGGTGCTTGATGTGTTCACCTGTGCGCGTGAGCACACGCATCTGGATGTCGCAGGCCGCCGATTAGCAATTAACGATGAGCGCCATCTGAAGGGTGCGCAAGTGATGCGGAGGCTCTTTGCCGATCACCCGCAGGCAGTAGAAAATACAGTGCACCTCGCGGAACGATTGGAATTCACGCTCAAAGATCTCGGATACGAATTCCCGCGTTACCAAGGAATGCAGGGTGAAGAGATGGATGCGTTCCTGCACAAGATGGCCATGGCAGGAGCAAGGTCACGCTATTCGCATCTCAGCCAGCGCGTGCTTGCTCAGCTCAAACGGGAACTCACCTTGATCGCCCAACTCGGCTTCAGTGGGTATTTCCTAATCGTTTGGGACATCGTGAACTTTTGCACCGAACAAGGTATTCTGGTGCAGGGCAGGGGAAGCGCAGCGAACAGCGTGGTGTGCTACTCGTTGGGCATCACCGCCTGTGACCCCATCGCTTGCAACCTACTCTTCGAGCGGTTTCTGAGTGAGGGACGCACTTCCTGGCCTGACATCGATTTGGATTTACCCAGTGGCGACCGCAGGGAGCGGGTGATTCAGGAAGTATATCGTCGGTATGGAGCTCATGGTGCCGCGATGACTGCGAACGTCATTACCTTTCGCGGGAAGAGTGCCATGCGTGAAATAGGGAAGGCGCTTCATTTCCCGGAGGAGGTGTTGAGTAGGTTCTCTCGGCTTTTTGGAAATGGTGATTTCCCTCATACCTTGGAACTCGAAACGCAACTCAGGCAGGCTGGCATCGCACCGGAGCACCCGCGCACCATTGCCGCATGTGAGCTTTACCAGAAGATCTATGGCATGCCGCGGCACTTGGGACAGCACAGCGGAGGAATGATTATTTGCCAGGGAGCACTGCACACAGTGGTTCCCTTGGAGAATGCCTCGATGCCAGGTCGAGTGGTTGCGCAGTGGGACAAGGATGACTGCGACGACCTCGGGATCATCAAGGTGGATCTGCTCGGCTTGGGAATGATGGCAGCAATGCAGGACTCATTGGAATTGTGCGCTGCGCGTGGAAGACCAGTGGATCTCGCTACGATCCCCAAGGACGACGCCAAGACCTTCGAGATGCTTTGTCGCGCTGATACCATCGGAACCTTCCAGGTAGAGAGCAGGGCACAAATGGCTACGCTGCCACGGCTCAAGCCGAACTGCTTTTACGATTTGGTGGTGGAGGTTGCCATCATTCGACCAGGACCCATCCAAGGCGACATGCTGCATCCCTACCTTGCACGACGCCAAGGCAAGGAACCTGTCGTATATTTCGACGAGCGACTGAAACCGGTGCTTGAGCGGACTCTCGGTGTTCCTTTGTTCCAAGAGCAACTGTTGAAGATTGCTATGGTGATGGCCGATTTCTCAGGAAGCGAAGCTGAAGAATTGCGACGCGCACTGAGCTTTCATCGGTCCGAAGAAAAGATGAACAAGGTGTGCGTGAAGTTGCGTGCAGGCATGGAGCGGAATGGAGTGAAGTCTGAGGTGATTGATCAAGTCACTAAAGCCGTGCAGTCGTTCGCGGTTTACGGGTTCCCAGAATCGCATGCTATTTCATTCGCTCTCATTGCTTACGCGAGTTGCTGGATGAAGATGCATCGCTCACCGGAGTTCTACGCTGGCTTGCTCAACAACCAGCCCATGGGGTTCTACTCTGCCGCGACTTTGGTGCTCGATGCGAAGCGTCATGGAGTGTTCGTGCAAGCGGTCAATGTGCTGGAATCGGATTGGTTCGTCACCGTGGGAAAGGACGGCTCGATACGACTCGGATTTTGCCAGGTGAAGGGAATCAGCAGGTCGGGTGGCGAGCGTATTGTTGCTGAGAGAAATACGAGCCCATTCACATCACTCGCGGACTTCCAACTACGCTGTGCATTGCCGAAGGCGGTCGAGCGTGGGTTGGCTAAAATAGGAGCACTCAATGGTCTTGCTGGGCATCGTCGTGAGGCTCAATGGCGGGTGGAAGTGCATCGGGATGCTGATGACCTCTTTGCTGTGGCTGAAAGCACCTCCCAATTGCCGCTCCAGCAAATGACCCCGGTGGAACGCACACAGGCAGACTACAGCACCACTGGGTTGACGACAGGACCCCATCCAATGGCACTCATCCGAGACCGTTTGCGGGATGAGCATGGAATCTGGACGGCAAGGGAATTGGAACAAGCATCCACTGGCACCCGTGTGCGAATTGGGGGATTGGTCATTTGTCGACAGCGACCAGGAACGGCCAAGGGATTTGTTTTCATCAGCGTCGAGGATGAGACCGGCACATCAAATGCCATCGTCACACCCCAGGTGTTTGAACGATGCCGGTTACTGATAAGCCAGGAACGCTTCCTGATGATTGAAGGCGTGGTGCAGAACGTCGACAAGGTGATCCATGTAAAGGCCCTACGGATTTCCGCACTTTACTACGCAGAACTCGCTGTGCCTGCATCGCACGATTTTCGGTAGTTGTGGAGTGCCGTCCACTTCACTCTTTGAGTTCTTCTTCCTCGGCGGGTTCGAGTGCTCCCATCTGCTGTAGCACCTCGAAAATCGTGAGCGGTGCGGAACCTTCCAGTCGATTGTTGACGTAGATCCATCCTCGGCGTCTCCGTCTCATCAGGCGCTCAACCATTTGCCGAAAGCTCTCGCGCACTTCCGGATTTGGATCTTGGACGATAGTGTAAGGCTGGAAGGTTTTGACCGCTGCCTCGTAGGATCTGCCGGGTCTCAATAGTAGCCGCGAAACGATGAAATCTGCGGTGTCGCTCTCAGCTATCGCCAATTGCTCGGGCACCGAAGGCATGCGTGTCCACGAGTTGAAAACATGGGCGACGTTGTGCGAACGCAACATCGCAAAATACTCAGGCTTCAACCAATTCTTGTTTCGCAGTTCAACCGCATAGTTCCAGCCTCGCGGCAGTGACCCTAAGAACACGTCAAGTGCCGCAACGAAGTCACGGCCATGCTCAAAATCACCTTTGTGGAACGTGGAGAATTCGAAGATGAGCGGGCCAATCTTCGAGCGATACGGTTCGCACGGGCTGAGGAAGTGACTGCGAAACAATTCTGCGTTTAAAAAGTTCGGGTTTGGACGACCTGCTCTCGGCCCAAAACGAGGAAAGTTGGGGAAGGACTTTATAGTGATCTCGTCGGTCACTTTGAATCCAAACTCGAATCCATCCGGCACCTGCGCGGCTAGTCCTGCCAAGTAGGGCTGAGTAGGAAATTGGTAGTAGCCAGCATCGACACAGACCGTGCGGAAGGTTTGCGCGTATTCCGACAGGCACTCGCGCTCGAACTTGGCTTCAGAAAACTTCTTCCGGGTTAAATACTGCTGCTCATCGTAGACCATGCCGCACCACCCAGGATACTTCCACGAACTGGTGCCGATGCGAATACCACGGCCTGACATCGCAGCGATTCGCTCCTTCAGGGCTGGAAGGTCAAAGGTCATCTTCGAAGCGAAATCCCACAATGCCTCCAGTGCAACGCTGTCGCCATGGAGGCGGTAGAGGGGGAGAGTGCGGACTTTCTTCCACAGGCAACCATTCCGTGACGACAATGGGCTGTCCTGCTTCGTCCTGCCAACCGCCTTCCTCCAATGGAAAGCACGGGTCGGATAGCGTCCATGAACCTTTCCGAACCGTGTGATAGTCAGTAGTCCAGACCATCGCATTCTCAGGCGGATATTCCGAGTTGTCGCACTTGCACCAATCGAACGTCATGCTCGAAAGGAAGCGCAGGCAGGGCCATCGGGCAAGAGCCGCGATACCCCTTTGATACAAGGATGACCCCTCACTGACGCTTTTGGATAAAACGCTCTAAGCCATCCCATGTTGAACGCACGGGAGGCCGCAACCGTGGATCCGCCAATCCCGCTTCTTCCAGTGTCAGGTTAGAGAGCACGTTGTTGCAGGGAGCACAGGTCACCAGCATGTTCTCAGATGGATTTTGATCATAGAAGGACTGAATCCCTTGAGAGTCCTTAGGCTGCCGAGTTCGCATCGTCGGCCATGAAGGGAAAATAGTCATTCTGCGACCGGTAGCGAGTGTGATGCTCGCTGAAGAAAGCCCTAAATGTATCCAGCGACCATCTTGAGGTCTGCGCTTCACCGGTTTGACCGGAAAACTTTCCCTATTTCGGGCG
>JAYUWZ010000479.1:0-3827 GCA_043753265.1 Verrucomicrobiaceae bacterium | reverse complement strand
GCAAACGTGAACTGTCGGTTGGCGCCATTCTGCCGTCCATGACCGAGCGAGAGCGGAGTAGGAGTGAAGAGCGTGAGCGCGGCGATCTTACGCGTTTTCCCGCCCACCTGGACTGGGTCACCCTTCCGCACCACGAGGGAGAAGGCACCGGTGGCGTCCGCGGACCAAAGCCCCAGATTATTGGCGGCGTTGATCCCCGTGCCAGCGATGGTGGCGAGAACGGCGGGGCCGGCATCGTCAGGCAGCACTAGTTTACTAAAGGCCACAAATTTTGCGTTGGAGCCCACTCCGAGACCCGGTGCCAGGTCGCCCTTGCGAAGGATGGGCCCCAAGGCCCCGGCCACGTCGCTGAAGAGGGCCGTCGAGTTGGCTGCGGTGGTCGTGCCAAAGCCGGCCCGCATGGTGCCGATAAAGGCAATCTTGCCGTTGCCATTGAGGACCGGGTCCCCAAAGAGGAGCAGCGTGTCCGTCGGAAGGCTGGGCGGCGGAAAGCTCTTGCGGGCCAGCAGCGCGAGCCCGCCAGCATCGTGGTACCAAAGCCCGGCGGAGTTGGCGGCGCTCACCCCCGCCACACCGGCGAGGAGGGTGCCCTTGAAGGCAACGGCATCGCCGCCGATGGCGGGTGAACCGAGGGTGGAGAAACGCCCTCCATTGGGATTAGTGAGAGTCTGCCCCCGGAAAGCGACCACCTCCGTCAAGGGTGCCCGAGCGGTGAGCTGCCGGGCATTGCCGAGTGTGCCCACGACCAGCGTGGAATTGTTGCCAGCCACCTTGCGCAATTCGCCCGTGCTCGTTAGGAAAAAAGCGGTGCCGGCCGCGTCGAAAGCCAGTCCGCGAATCGACCCCAGCGATGTGACTTCGGGCTTGGCATTGTTGCCTGGATTGTTGCCGTTGCCGGTAAAGGAAAGGATGCGTCCCCCTTGCTGGGTATCCGTCGCGTGCAGTTTGCCGGCGGAATTGAAAGCCACGGCGAACGGGGAGGTCACATCGCTGGAAAACAAGGTGGCGAGACCTGCGGGCGTGATCTGGTAAATGCGGCTCCCGGCGCTGTCCGCCGCAAAAAGATTGCCATCCGGGGCGAAGGCCAGGCTTTGGGGACTTGCTCCCGTCGGGAGAGTGGTCAAAATTGCGAAGGCGTTTCCGTCGAGTTTGCGGATGGTGCGGTCTCCACTCAGGGCCACATGAAGCACGCCGGCGCCATCAAACGCCAGGGAAGTGATTCCCGGGACGGCGTCTCCCACAGGGACGGGAGCGCCGCCACCAGATGGAAATTGGATCACGGTGCCAGTACCACCGTCGGCGACATAGAGATTGCCCAATGGGTCAAAGACCACCTGCTCAGGCGCGGTGACGCCGGGTGTGTTCACGCTCGACTTGCCGCCGGTGCTGACGCGGGTGACGACTCCACCAGTGGAGTCCGGGACAAAGAAAACGTCCGCCGTCGCCGACAAGGCCCCGGCGAGAAGCGCAAAGGCCGCGAGGAGGTATTTTGGGAAGCGTGGGGTCATATTATATTTATAAGCAATCGTGATGCCTCCGCAATGGTTTCTTTTCCGGAGAGCACACTCAGCGAGATAAAGATTTCATTTGTCACTACCGGCCTCCTCGTCTTCGCCATCATTTGGAAGGGCCGCCCTGCCCCGCATCTCCGGCACGCCTTGCTCTTCTCGGGGCTGCTGTTTCGCCGGCGCCATCGGTACTTATTACCGATCAATTACACCGATGTCGTCCGCCTGGCACCTGCGGTCGCGGGTGGGCTGCTGCTGTTCACCGCAGGCATGGTGCTCAGCCATCCGCGCCACCACGAGGTGCGAGGGCTCACGAAAGGTTAGCTCGGAATACGCCGCTCACTGCCCGATGGGCGGAAAGGAGATTCAGAAAGGCACCAATCGTGCAACCCTAGGTTGTAGCTGAGAGATTCGAGCGACCTCTCAAAAATGATATAGCAGGCCTTGGGCGAGCTAGAATATTCACGTCGTAAATACCTTGTTAATACAAGAAGCTCATAATGGCACCGTCGATGCTTAAAAAGTATTCCATGCGACCTCCGAACGCTATCAAATGGAAACTCGCCGGCGTGACGTTGGTCGAAACCACGATTGCCGTGGGCGTGCTGGCCCTTTTTATTGCGACCTTGCTCGTGTTGGGTTCCAACCTCCTTGGCCTGTTGCGGTCGTCTCAGGACAATATTTCGGCGAATCAACTTCTCCACGAACGGACGGAATTGGTCCACGTGGCAAATTGGCTGCAATTGACCGATGCCGAATATCTTTACTCAGAATACCTCGGGACCGATGCAAAAGCGAGTATCGGCTTGGGCAGCCCTGTTGAGACTCTGACCGTTTCCGCATACCCGGAAAAACCCGGGATGTTTACGCAGATTGTGCGTGAGAATCACACCACCCGAATCATTGCGAGCAATCCCCTCCTTAAGGATGAGCGAATGGTTCGCGTGGATTTTGCCGTCAAGTGGAAGGGATTTCCCAGGAACCGGGAGCGCAGCCGGGTGACCACGTCCCTCATTTCCCGCGTCGGGAGCAACAAACAATGAAAACGAAATTTGCACCAACCACGAGAGCCACGACGCTCTTGGAGCTGATGATCGCGGTATCGATCGGCGCGATCGTCCTGGGAATGGTTTACACGGGGGCGATGAGCATGCACCGGTGTTTCGCGGCGAGCATGAGTTTCGCCGAGGCCAAGCGGGAACAGACCCGCCTGAGCGATTATATCGCAATGGATTTGCGCCGCGCTGACAGCGTCACGGTGGGCGGCACCGACGGCGTCGTGCTGACGGCAACCATGCAGGACTACTACGATGAGGACGGGGCACCGCGCACGCCGACAATCACAAAATACGTCCATAGCTACGGTGACCCGACCAACCCGATGGTGGTGCGCTACATCCGAAACGGCCAACACATCTATCGCCAGGAACGCACCGAGTCACCAGTGCAAATCGCCTCCGGCATCGCGGGTTTCGAAGCCACCCTCCAGAATGGGGGTCGCGTTGTGGAAACATCGGTAAAGTTCACGTCGAAATTCGGTCGCACGGCCTCAGATGGAAGTGAAACCGTGGTGCGATCCACCACCTTACTGCGCAACTACCGTAGAACATCCACACCATGAACCGTTATCATCATCACCCCCTGCTTCGGCGGCTTGCGCGCCGGGGTCTTTCGATCCTCCCGGTTATGGGATTTATTGCAGTCACGTCGATGCTCTTTGCGGCGGTGTTGACCCGCAGCATGAATACGTATCGCCAGGTAAGCCAGATCGCGACCTGGCAGGAATCCCTGCGAGCAGCCGAAGCCGGCGCAGAGATTGGCATGGGAGAACTCCGCAAGACGCTGATTAATCCGCAAGCCTTCTCCACATGGAGCACGACGGCGCGCGATGGTTCGCCGCTGCCCAATAACGGGAGGCACCTCGTTTGCCCACGCCTGATGCATGGCGGGGAGGGAAACACCGACCTCGATGCCACGGTGACCGTGGATGCTCCGCCGGAACTCATCGATGGCAGCGGCCGCCAATGGTATCGTGTGTCATCCGTTGGCACGACTTATTTGCCGGGCGCGGCACGGGTCACGGACGACAAACGGGATCATGAATTGCGGCGGCTGAGCTTCCTCTGGAATCCGAAGACGAAACTGGCCGTAAGCAAGCCGCAGACGGCGCGGGTGGTGGAACTCATCGCCAAGCCAACCAGCTTTGAAAATGCGATCGTTTCCGACAAGCCGCTGTTGATCAACAACTACAAGGTCGTGATTGATAGCTATGATTCGCGCTACCCGGAGGTGTCCACCAACGGACTATATGATCCGACC
>JAYUWZ010000478.1:0-3828 GCA_043753265.1 Verrucomicrobiaceae bacterium | reverse complement strand
GATGTTGAGCGTTGGGCGTTGGACGTTTTTGCAACGCCAGGGTGTCCTTTTTGCCCGTGAAACGCGTTGGCACTCGAAAAGAAACCGCACGACCGCCCCTAAGCCTTGGGGCGTTTCATAATTCTTTTACGGCGGCGCACTTGCCAAAGTGGAGTTCTCTGCCACCCTAACGTCACTTTTTCTGCAACGATAACATCATAGCCAATGAACGCGTTTCGCTTCCTGCTCGCCCCCCTGGCCGCCTCCATCGCTCTCACCATTCCTGGCCATGGGGCAGGTGATGTTGATTTCCGAAAGATCGCGCCCAAAATCACCAAGAACGTCGGCGAGCTCCTGGAGCGCGCCCATTATAGCCGCCGCAAGCTGGATGACGCCGTCTCCAAGCAATTGCTGAAGAACTACTTGGAGCGCCTGGACTACAATCACCTCTTCTTTACCCAGAAGGACGTCGACAATTTCAACGCGAAGTATGCCACCACGCTGGACGACGACATCATGGCTGGCAACGTGGACCCGGCCATTCAGATTTTCAAGGTGTTCAAGGAGCGCCTGGAGGCACGCGTGATCAAGGTAAAGGAAGGCCTGAATGGGAAGTTTGAATTCAAGGGTGAGCGTACGGTGGAAATGAACCGCCAGAAGTCCCCCTGGCCCAAGGACGAGGCCGATTCCGACGCGCTTTGGCTGGATCGCCTCGAAGGAGAGATGCTCGATCGCACGCTGATGGATGACAAGGCCGAGCCGCCGGCGAAGGTCATCAACCGCCGCTACGACCAGCTCCTCCGCAACATCCGCGAGCAGGGCGATGAGGACGTGATCGCGACTTTTCTCAGCGTGCTCTCGGAGACCTACGACCCGCACTCGGAGTATATGAGCCGGTCGCAGCTCGACAGCTTCAATATCAACATGAGCCTCCAACTCGTGGGTATCGGTGCAGTGCTCACCTCTGAGGAAGGCTACGCGAAAATCCGCGAACTCGTCCCCGGCGGTCCCGCCGACATGGATGGCCGCCTGAAGGTGGGCGACCGCGTGGCTGCCGTGGCGCAGGGTGAATCTGCCTACGTCGAAACGCTGGATCTCAAGCTCGACAAGGTCGTGGAGATGATTCGCGGCAAGGAGGACACCGTCGTGAAACTCCGCGTCATCCCCGTGGGTGCCACAGACCCCGCCGCACGCAAGGTCATCGAGATCGTGCGCAAAAAGGTGAAGCTGAAGGAGCAGGAGGCCAAGGCCGAGATCGTGGATCGCATCCTGCCCGACGGTACCAAGCAGCGCCTCGGCTGGATCATTCTGCCCTCCTTCTACGCGGACATGCAGCATAGCGGCGCGGAAGGCGCAAAGAGCACGACCAAAGACGTGCTTGCGCTGCTAGAACGACTCAAGAAGGAAAACATCCAGGGCCTCGTGATGGATCTCCGCCGCGATGGTGGCGGTTCCCTCGAGGAAGCCGTGAATCTCACAGGCCTTTTCATCAAGAAGGGCCCCGTGGTCATTGCCCGCGACAGCAACGGCACCGAAAACGCCCTGCGCGACAAGGATCCCGGTGTCTCCTACGATGGACCGATGATCGTGCTCACCAACAAACTGAGCGCCTCGGCGAGCGAGATTTTTGCCGCCGCCCTGCAAGACTACAACCGCGCACTGGTCGTGGGCGACTCCAGCACCTTTGGCAAAGGCACCGTGCAAACGATGGTGGAGCTCGGCAACATCATGGCCCTCTCGCTGAGCGGCCGCGACGGCGGCAACGAAGCTGGCGCGCTGAAGCTCACCATCCAGAAGTTTTACCGCGTATCCGGCGGAAGCACCCAATTGCAGGGCGTGTTGTCCGACATCAAGCTCCCTTCGATTTGGGATTCCCCGGACATCGGTGAATCCGCCCTCAAGGCACCCATGCCCTTTGATACGATTCGCCCGGCTGCGTACGACAAGCAGGAGCGCCAACTCTTCAAGCAGGAGCTCAAGCAACGCTCGTCGGGCCGTGTGGCCGCCGATCAGGAATTCCAGTGGATCCAGGACGACATCGACCGCGGCCGCAAGCGGATCGCTGAAAACAAGGTGTCCCTGAACGAAAAAGTGCGCCGTGCCGAACTCGAAGAGGACAAGGCTCGCAAGGAGAAGATCAAGGGCGATCGCGCCAAGTTGCCGCCCGCCAACGAGATCGTCTACAGTGTGACCCTCGACAATGTCGCCAAGCCGGAGCTCGAGATTAAGAAAGAAAAGAAGGACGAGTCGCGGGAGCCCCATGCAGTGAATCCCGATGTGAAGACGCCTCCGGACGCGAAGACACCGGAGATCAAGAAGGAGGAGCCGAAAAAGGATTCCGAGCCCAAGAAGGACGCCGAACCCAAAAAGATCTCTGATGACGAGGACGACGAGGAGGAGGCTGAGGCGACCCCCAAGGTGGACCCTGTCCGCAAGGAAACCCTCAATATCCTCACGGACTTGGTCGATTTCACCAAGAAAGGGCCTCCAGCCACCGCTTCGACCCAGCCCGGCGGCACTGCCGCAACGGTTCCGGAGCGCAAGCAGTAGTCGAAAAGCATGGAAACGGTGCGGCGTTTGGTCATTCTCGTCGCTGCGCTCGCCCTGGGCGCCTGCTCCGGCTACGATGCACGCTGGAAAGCTGCAAAATCCGCCAGTAAGGCGGATCGCTACGCCGGCGCATGGGATGGCACCTGGACAAGCGAACGCCATGCAGGCCAGGGCGACAGCCTCCGCTGCATTCTCACTCCCTCTCCGGGGAAAGACGGTACGGCCTACGACGCCGAGTTCAAGGCCGTGTGGATGAAGGTCATTTCCTCCACTCACAAAGTGACACTGCAAATAGGCCCCCCCAACCGGAAAGGCGTGCGAACCTTTTCCGGCACCTCCAAGCTGAGCACCTTTGTCGGTGGTGGTGACTACCGCAGCGAAGGCACGCTCACCCCGTCCGCCATGGAAGCCAGGTACGAGGCGAATTACGATTCCGGGACGTTCAAATTGAGCCGTGGCCCCAGGAATTTACTGCCCTCACAGCGCCGTCACTGACTCGGCGGTTGACTCTGCGAGCCCAAACGTTACACCCGACCCCATGTCCACCCGATCCATCCTCGTTGCAACCAGTCTTCTGGCGATTGCCGGCCTCAGTGCCTGCCAATCAAGATACAGCGACGTTTATAGCTTCAAGAAGAACTCGTTTGTCGCCCCGGTCGTCAAACGCGACGACATCAAGGCACCCGACCCGATCGATCCTACTGCTGGCCAGATGACCCCTCCTGCGGGAATCCCCGGCGCACCTTCCGACGTCCCCGGCATTCCCGGTGCCACGCCTCCGGCACCCACCGGCATTCCCGGCCTCGACCCGGCGCCAGCACCCCTGGCACCACCGCCGCCAGCGCCCTAGTCGCGGCGTGTAACACCCGCGCGCTGGCCCGCGTCTTGCGGTCGGACTTTTCATTTCGTGGAAAACCAAACGTCCGCATCCGGAATCAGCCAGGAAAGTGTCAAACCGCCTGCGGTCATTCAGGCGGAGATCCTCGTTTACTCGGGTGAGACCTGTGTCTCGAAGTATTCCATCACCCATGGGGAATACCTGATCGGCCGTGAAAAAAGCTGCCAGGTCGCACTGGAGGTCGATGGTGTGTCGCGCCACCACGCGCGCCTTACTTTCCAGGGTTACGAGCTGCTCATCGAGGACCTCAGCTCTGCCAACGGTGTATTCATCGAGGGCGTGCAAATCTCCCTCCCAACCCGTGTGCGGCCCGACCAGCAGGTGGAAATCGGCAGCGCGCGCCTCTTTGTGCGACTGAAGGCGGAGTCGAGCGAGATGCTGGCTGCCTCGCTTTGGGATCC
>JAYUWZ010000477.1:0-3833 GCA_043753265.1 Verrucomicrobiaceae bacterium | reverse complement strand
ACACCAAACACATCGCCTTTATCGGCAACTACGTGCCGCTGAGGTGCGGCATCGCCACTTTCACTGCGGATATTTGCGAGGCGGTGGCTGCGGAGTTTCCGCAGGCGAGCTGCATCGTGGGCGCGATGAACGATCGACCCGAGGGGTATGACTACCCGCCGCGCGTGCGTTTTGAAATCAACCAGCACGAGCCTGACTCCTACCGGCGGGCGGCGGAGTTCCTCAATATCAACAACGTGGAGGTGGTATCGGTGCAGCACGAGTTTGGCATCTACGGAGGCCCGGCTGGCTCGCATCTGCTGAATTTTTTGAGGGAAGTGCAAAAGCCCGTGGTGACCACGCTGCACACCGTGTTGCGCGAGCCCAACGCGGATCAGCGCGAGGTGATGAAGCAGCTCGATTTGCTCACGGCGCGGTTTGTGGTGATGGCGGAGCGCGGGAAAAACCTGCTGGAGACGGTGTATGGAGTGGCCCCGGAGAAGATCGACCTCATCCCGCATGGCGTAATCGACATGCCATTCATCGACTCCAATTTCTTCAAGGATCTCTTCGGCGTGGAGGGTAAGACCGTGCTGCTCACCTTTGGCCTGCTGTCGCCCAACAAGGGCATCGAGCATGTCATCGAGGCGCTGCCCGCGATTCTGGCGAAGCATCCGAATGTCGTGTATATCGTGCTGGGAGCCACGCACCCGAATCTGCTCGTGACCGAGGGCGAGGCGTACCGGACGAGGCTGGAGGCCCTGGCGAAGGCGAAGGGCGTGGAGGAGCAGGTGATCTTTTACAACCGCTTCGCCACGCTGGAGGAACTGAAGGAATTCATCGGCGCGGCGGATATTTACCTCACGCCGTATTTGAACGAGGCGCAGGTGACGTCGGGCACACTCGCCTACACGTTTGGCGCGGGGAAGGCCATCGTATCGACCCCCTACTGGCACGCGCAGGAACTGCTCGCGGAGGAGAGGGGCATCCTGGTGCCCTTTGCCAATGCCGGGGCGATTGCGGAAGGGGTGAACCATTTCCTCTCGAATCCCACGCTGATGACCGCGATGCGCAAGCGGGCGTGGAAGGCTGGCCGGGAAATGATCTGGCCGGTGGTGGCTCGGCGTTACATGGAAAGCTTTGAGCGCGCGCGGGCCAGCCTCAGCGCGCCCTCCGCGGGGATTGTGTCGGGGCCTCCCGCACCGGCGACGCGGTATCCGCTGCCGGCGCCAAAGCTGGATCATCTCTTCCAGATGAGCGACAACACGGGCATCTTTCAGCACGCGATCTACAACGTGCCGAATTACCACGAGGGGTATTGCACCGATGACAATGCGCGGGCGTTTATCTTCACCGTGCTGCTGCAGGAATCCGAGGGAGTGCAGCCCGATGTGAATCGCCTGGCGAGCAGCTACCTTGCGTTTTTGTGGTACGCATTCGATGCGAACACGTGCCGTTTTCGAAACTTCATGAGCCACCAGCGGCAATGGCTGGAGCGGGAGGGCTCGGAGGACAGCCATGCGCGCGCGCTGTGGGCGGTAGGCACGGCGCTGGGCCGCTCGCACAATGCCGGGCACCGGAATCTCTCGGCGCTGCTGTTCCAGCGCGGGCTGGGGCCGGTCGCACGGTTCAGCTCGCCACGTGCGTGGGCGTTCACGCTGCTGGCGATTCACGAGTACCTGCGCGCATTTTCGGGCGACCGGGTGGTGAGCCAGATGCGCGATGTGCTGAGCGCGCAGCTTGCGGATTTGTACCGCGCGAATTCCTCGCCCAAGTGGCGGTGGTTTGAGCGCAGTGTGACTTACGACAATGCGAAACTTTCCCACGCGCTGATCCTGAGCGGCCACTGGACCGGGCAGCCGGAGATGCTGGACATCGGGCTCAATTCCCTGCGCTGGCTGCTCGATGCGCAGATTGCGGAGGATGGGCATTTCGCGCCGATTGGCTGCCATGGGTTCTGGTCGCGCGGGGGGCCAAAGGCCCGCTTCGACCAGCAGCCCATCGAGGCTCACGCCATGGTGTCGGCCTGCCTGGAGGCATACGCCGTGACGCAGGACATCCAGTGGCGGAGCGCAGCGAAGATTTGCTTTGAATGGTTCCTGGGTCGCAACGACCTCGGCCAGTCTCTCTACGATCCCACCACTGGCGGCTGCCGCGATGCGCTGCTACAGGATCACCTCAACCAAAACCAGGGCGCAGAATCGAGCCTCGCCTTCCAACTTTCGCTCGCGGAACTGACACGTTCCGAAAAAGCGACACGAGTGCTATCCCAATCATGCGCAGCCTGACCCTGCATCCCACCGGCGTTTTCCTCCAACCCAACAACGCTCGAGTGCTCGTGCGTTCCTTCATCCCGGGCGATCCCGTACGGGTGAGCAACATTCTCGCGCGCGCCCTGGCACTGAGCGAGCAGGAGGTGAGCAGGGAACTCGCGGCAACCACCGCAAGTTTTGAAGATCGGCACGTGGGCTTGCGCCTCATCTGGCGGCGGCACTTTGAGTGCGTAAGGGAGCGGCTGCCCAATGCGGAGCCGCTCTCCAGGGAGCGCGAGCTTTACATCGGCGCGCTGTTTTCCGGCGAGTATGCGCTGGAATGCGCGGCACTGTTCAACCCCTCCATCGTTGCGCACCCGGACCAGAGCGGAGTAGCCGAGGGGGAGCTGCGATACATCATGAGCCTGCGGGCCACAGGGGAGGGGCACATTTCCTCGATTGAGTTTCGCACCGGCGTGATCGGGGCGGATCACTCCGTGCTAATGGACGAGCCCTCGCGTTTCGTCACCGCGCCCGAGACCAATCCCAACCCCACCTATCGCAAGCATGTTTTCATGCACAAACTGGCAGAGATGGGTTTTGAGAATGACTGGAGCAACCGCATCCTCGAATCGCTGGGGAGTGAATTCACCCTGAGTGATCTGGAGACAGCGACCCGCCGCGCCCCGCAAGGCAAGAAACCCGTTCGTCGCGAACTTCAGCGCACGATGGATTGCGTGCGATGGCTTGCGGAATCCAATTACGAGGTTCACTTCCGTCCCACGGTCGCGGTGTCGGAGCGCATCATTTTCCCAAACTCCTCCAATGAGAGCAACGGGATGGAGGACGCCCGCTTTGTGCGATTCGTGGAGGACGATGGCTCGGTGGTCTACTACGCCACCTACACGGCCTACAACGGGCGCGCGATCCTTCCGCAACTCATCGAGACGACGGATTTCCTGAGCTTCCGAGTGCTCACGCTGAATGGTCGCGCGGTGCAGAACAAGGGCATGGCGATGTTTCCACGCCGCATCGGCGGGCGCTATGCGATGCTCTCGCGGCAGGACGACGAGAACCAGTTCCTCATGTGGTCGGACAACCCGCACTTTTGGAGCGACCCACAGTTGCTGAAACGCCCCCGCGAGCCGTGGGAGGCCGTGAAGATCGGGAATTGTGGCTCGCCCATGGAGACGGAGGCCGGGTGGCTGGTGCTCACGCACGGTGTCGGGCCAATGCGGCGCTACTGCATTGGTGCGATGCTGCTGGATCTGGAGGATCCCTCGAAGGTGATCGGCCATCTCAGGCAGCCTCTCGTGGAGCCCGCAATAAACACCCGCGAAGGCTACGTGCCCAACGTGGTCTATAGCTGCGGCTCCCTGATGCACCGCGGCCGTGTGGTGCTTCCCTACGGAATGAGCGATTCCTCGACGAGCATCGTGACCGTGGAACTCGAGGAACTGCTGGGGGCGATGACAACGGAATGATGATATGACGGGCGCTTGCGCATGGTTCCGGTGTCTGATTACACAGGGAGCATGACCCGACACAGTGGCCGCACGGCCGACCAACTCCGCACAACTTCCTTCACACCCGGCTTTGCGC
>JAYUWZ010000476.1:0-3840 GCA_043753265.1 Verrucomicrobiaceae bacterium | reverse complement strand
AAAGAAGGGTGACACGACTAAAATAAATGACTTACCCCATTCCTATTACGATGGAAGCGTAGTCTGGAAATTTCGGCTTTCCACTTCCAACGATGAGTCGGTATCGCTCTCGTTTCCACGCCAGAAGTATCTTGTGGAAGAACGCGGTATTTTTTCGGTCGTAGACATGCCCGATGAAATCGTAAACGCAGCCCCCGTCACTCTCGCGAAAGACAAGATTCATGAGGTTCAATTCAAAACCTCGGCTTTGTACAACGAGAACGATCTGCCTCGCCGCAAGATTTACCACATCGCCGCAATGGTGAACGGCAAACTGGTGTTGCTTTGCCAGCCATATGGGCAGATTGATTTCCAATAATCATCATGCCCGAACCTCTTCATCCCGAGAACGCCTCCGCTTCCACCGGCCAGCCTAAAAATCTCGGCGAAATGGAAAACGCCGATGCCGTGGGCACCATGGGCAGCGCCGATTGCGGCGACATGCTGCGTATGTGGATCAAATTCCGCGAGGAGGACGGCAGGAAGGTGATCGACAAGGCCACCTTCCAGACGTTCGGCTGCGAGACTGCCATCGCGGTCGCCAGCCTCGCGACGGAACTCATCAAGGGCAAAACCGCAGCCGAAGCGCTTGCCATGGATGGCGCAGCACTCAGCGCCCCGCTCGGGCCACTGCCGCCCATGAAAATCCACTGCGCCCAGCTCGTGGAAGGCGCACTCCGCCAGGCCCTCGGTGGTTCTTCTCCGCAACCCACGCCCGCAAAAGTGGAAGCCAAAGCGCCGACGCCGCAAGCCCCCACGCTCATGCAAAGCTTTGCAGGCGGGGCAGGGGAGAAGAAGGTGCGCATCCTGCCGAAGCAGGGCTAAACTCACGGGAGATCACCAAATCATCACTGCGGCGAAGCCGCCCTCGGACTGCTGCGATGCTTCGCAGCTCTGAGCGACGTCGTTTTCCGCGCAGCGTCGAAAGCACCTCAGTCTGACTTTCTTCTCAAACCGCTTTATTTTCCCCCCGGCCCGCCTCATTTTACATCCATGGAAAATACCGAACGCATTTTGACTCGCGATTGCGAGGCCATCCGCATCCCGAGCGGCGAGGCTTTTACGCTGCCCGCAGGAGCCCGCGTGTCCATCACGCAGGCGCTGGGTGGCAGCTACACCGTGGCGCTGCTCGACGGCTACGGCGGACTCGCCCGCATCAAGGACGGCAATGCCGACGCCCTTGGTGAGCAGGAGGCGGTGAAGACCTCCGCACCGGTGGACGCCAGCGTGCGCGTGGAGGAGAAGGCCGTGTGGGACCAGCTCAAGACCTGCTACGACCCTGAGATTCCCGTGAACATCGTGGACCTCGGCCTCGTTTATGACTGTGTCGTGGAACAGCCTGAGGACAAGCCCGCCACCGTGCAGGTGAAGATGACGCTCACCGCCCCCGGTTGTGGAATGGGTCCGACGATCGCCGCCGAGGCGCGCGCAAAAATCGAAACCCTTCCCGGCGTCGGCGAGGCCAGCGTGGACTTGGTATGGGATCCACCGTGGAGCCAGGCCATGATTTCCGAGGCGGGCAAGATGAAGCTGGGCCTGATTTAAGGGATGCGCTTCTTTGCCCTGATCTGTTTCGCTCTCGCCGTTTTTTACGGCTACACGGCGGTCGAGGCCATGCGACTCGGCACCACCACCGCGCTCCGTGGTCCAGAAACCTCGGTGGTGCATCGCAAGGATGATCCCGCCTCGAAATACTCGAAATTCCTTCTCGCCCGCTGGCTCTTCGCAGGCGGCTTCATCGCCGTGGGTGCGGTGATGTATGTCTTTGCGGGACGTTTTGAGAAGCTCGCCGAGGGCGGCGGGAAAGGGGACGCGTAATGTCACACTCTCCCTTGCGCGAAGTCTGGTTCATCCGCCACGGTGAAAGCATCGCCAATGCTGGTGGTCGCACCACCGAAGCGGGTACCTACTCGCTGACCGACCGCGGTTTCCGACAGGCGGATAAACTGGCCTCCGCCATCGCCCGGCAGCCGGATCTCATCATCCACTCGCCATTCACTCGCGCCCGCGAGACCGCGGAGCCTTCGATGAAGCGCTTCTCTCAAGTGCCCGTGGAGGAATGGCCCGTGCAGGAGGTGCAATACCTCGACCCTGACCTGTGCGTGGGCACCACGCAGGAAGATCGCCACGTGCTCGCCTACGAGTATTGGGAAAAATGCGAACCCGAGCATCGCGCGCCCAATGCGGAGAGCTTCGTCGACTTCATCGACCGCGCCCGGCTTACGCTTAACAATCTTGCCCAGCGGCGGGAGAACCTCACCTTTGTATTCTGCCACGGCCACTTCATGCGCGCGATCGCCTGGCAAATGCTATTCCGCGCCGCCAATCTGAACCGCCCGTCGATGCTCCATTTCCGGAACTTCATGCAGTCCTATCTGGTGCCAAACTGCGCGATTCAGTCTGTGTATTTTCACCCTGGCAGCGTGAGCAGCCTCGGCGGCCTCTGGCTCCCCGACGGCATCGAGCACAGCAGCGAGCGGGAAGTGAAGACTAACGACGGGAACTGAGGGGCGGTCTGCGGGAAAGATAATATAAGTCCTATAGGACATATACGTCCTATAGGTCCCACCAACGACCCAAGCCGCCCTACTTCTTGATAAACCGCGCCGCGTCCTTCGCTGTCACGTTTTCGTGCACGATCGACATCAGCGCGCGCGTCATCCCGGCGGGGTCGCTGTGCTGGATGATGTTCCGCCCATACACAATGCCCGCCGCGCCTTGCTGCATCAGCGCTTCCGTGCGGGTGAGGATTTCCTCATCGCTCGCCTTGCCACCACCGCGCACGAGCACAGGGATGCGTCCCGAGGTTTCGATCACCTTGTGGTAGATGCTCACGTCGTCCGTGGGGTCGGCTTTGATGATGTCCGCGCCCAGCTCACACGCCTGGCGCACGAGCGGCACAATCTTGCTCGGGTCGCCATCCACCATGTATCCGCCAGCTTTGGTGTTCGGCTGGAAGACGAGCGGCTCGATCATCAGCGGCATGCACCAGCGGTCGCACTGCGGCTTTAGCTTCAGGATGTTTTCGATGCACTGGTCCGTCACCTCGGGCTCCCCGGGGATGCGGAAAAGATTCACCACCACACAGGCCGCGTCGAGCCGGACGGATTGCTCCACGGCATTCTCGATCATCCGGCTGAACAACGCGCGGGGCAGCTCCTTGCCATACACATTCGCCACGTCTGTGCGCAGCACCAGCGCGGGCTTGGGCCGCACGGGCAGTGATTGCAGGTAGTGCGCCTGCCCGATGGTGAGCTGGATGGCATCCGGAGCCGCCTCGACCAGCGTCTTCACCGCTCCCTCGAGATTTTCGATGCCCTGCAAAAATGCGGACTCATTGAAAAATCCATGGTCCACCGCCACATCGAAGCAACGGCGGGTTTGCGGGTTGAAGAGGCGATTGAGACGGTATTCTTTCATGCGAGAGGGCGCGGAGGCTCGCGGAAGCATGGCCCCGGGCGCAAGACGAAATCCCCGGCGTTGCCAAATCTCTGGCAGGCTCTAATCGATATGCGCATGCCCGAAGAAAGTCCCAAATCGAAGGTAACAATTAGCAGTTTCATTTTTCTGAGCCGGTGGTTGCAGGCTCCGCTCTACGTCGGCCTCATCGTGGCGCAGGGCGTATACGTGTATAAGTTCATGATCGAGCTGTGGCACCTCGTGCTAAAAACGCCCACGATTACCGAGACGGAGATCATGCTCGGTGTGCTGGCGCTCATCGACGTGGTGATGATCGCAAATCTGCTCATCATGGTCATCGTGGGCGGCTACGAGACGTTCGTCTCGCGCATGAACCTGCAG
>JAYUWZ010000475.1:0-3842 GCA_043753265.1 Verrucomicrobiaceae bacterium | reverse complement strand
CGATTGCGAGGGCTGCCACTTGCTCCCACGTCAGGGTGGGAAGTTGGACGGCAAGCGCCGAGGACTCATTCTTCGCGAGTTCGCTGAGCAGGTAGTCTATCTCCACCTTGAACTTATCCACGTTGGAGCTCATCGCCGCGTACATCGCCGGGGCGTTTTTGGAATATTCCTGCATGCGAGCCTGGGCGGCTGCCGCGATCTTGGCCTTTCCCTCGTTGTGCACATGCGACGGGACAATGCTGCAGCCGCTCAGCAGGCAAGTGCCCGCCATGGCCGCAGCGCTCACCACTCCCAGCGAACGCCGTGCAATGGAGGAAACAAGCGAGTGCAGCGGCGGGGGCGCATCTCCGGCGAGCGAAGACAATTTCAACGAATTGGCAGGATATTTCATAGATGGGTTCGGAGATGGGGTTTGCAGGGCCGGTCACCGGCTTCAACATGGACAGGCGTGCGCACCCGCACGAAAGGGACAGTAATTTTCCACAAAGTGGCGGGATGGCTTCACGCCCCCACCGCGAAACTCCTCCGCCCGTGGCTTGTCCTGGACTCGCTCAGCCGTCGCTCCGACTGAATGTCGCCCACGTCATTTTCGGCTTGGAACTGCGGCGCTTCGGGCTTTTGATCGGGGTATGAAGAAGATACTCCCCGTCGTTATCCTCCTTGCTGCCATCGCTGCGGGTGTATTCCTGCTCATGCGCAACCAACCCGACGCGCAACCCAAGCCCGGGCGTTCCGCAGAGCTCGCCCCGGCGGAGACGGTGGTCTTCCTGGAGATTCCCGATGTAGTGCGCACGATGAAACGCTGGGAGGAAACTGCGCTCGCCAAGATTGCGAACGAGCCGGAGTGGAAGGCGTTCTCCGCGAAGTTCGGCGACTTCGTTTTTACGAATTCGCAGGATCCGGGAGGCAAGATGCTCTTTGAGGTGCTCTCGCAGATCAAGGAAGCGGACCCGGCGGGACTTTTCGTCGCGATGAGCGGACCGGAGAAGCCCCAGCCGACCGTGGTGGGTGGCCTACCCTATCGCGGCAAGATCAGCGCGGTGAAGACGGCGATCGAAAAACTGCGCGGACTGATCCTGACGGGAGCGAGCGCGCCAAAGTCGGAAATCGTGAAATTTGAGGGGACGGACATCGAGGTCATCACAGCGCAAACCACAACCTATGTCTTCGCCTACCGCGACAATTGGTTCTTTTTTGGCAGCGAGCTGGAGGCCATGAAGGGTCTGCTACAACGCTATGCGAATGCGCCCGGTGCGGCGAAGGGGCTCTCCACCGATGCCGCGTATGCGAACGCCATCAAGCAAGCCACGCCCGAGGCGGATTTCACGGTATTTGTGAATACCCGGAAAATGGTGGACGCAAATCCGGCCGTGAAAACACAGATGCCTCCCATCCTTCTCAATATGGTGCCGGAGGAGATTGTGTATTCGATGAAGATGGATGGTCCGCTAATGCGCGACCGGATTTACTTCCGCATCCCGAAGGCCCCAAAACTAGCCGCGATGGGCAACCGGCTGCTCGGCTTCACCAATGAAAACAGCTTTGCGTATGGCTCGTTTTCGGTGGCCGGATGGGAGCCCATCATTAGGGAGATCTTCGCAGAAATCATCAAAACGGATCGCGACGGATCCATGCTAAAGGACTTTAAGGAAAAGGGCCTAACGCTGGACGACATCCTTGTCGCGTTCGGCCCCGAGGGCTCGCTGCACTCGGACTGGCAGGCTGGCCTCCCCTACCCCGACGCATTCGCCGCAGTGGAGGTGCGCAACCTGGAAAAGGCGCGCAAGTTTGCGGAACTCATCGTGGGTGGCACTACAAGCATGGGCAAGATGTCGCAGAAAGAGGAAGACGGCACGACCTTCTGGACGCTCGCCGCCGGGCTCGGAATCGCCCAGCCCACGATGGCTCTCAATGACAAATACCTGGTCTTTGGCTGGAACTATACTTCCACCGTTGCCGCGCTGCGGCAGATGAAGACCAGCGCACCGGGGATCGGAAAATCGGCAACGTACCAGGCCGCAATAAAGACCGTGCCTGCTCCGACCACAGGTATTTTCTACATGGATGCGAAGGTGCTTTTTGAGCGGTTGTATGAGCAATACAAGCCGATGCTTGGGAACCTCATCACAAGCAACGAGGAAGCTTCGAAATACCTCGACCCGGCAAAGCTGCCACAAACTGCAACGATCGCGAAGCATCTGGTGCCCACCGTGCTCGTGTATGCCGATGCTCCCGAGGGAATCGCCATCGAAGGCAGCGGCACGGTGGCGATGTATCCCACATTTGTCCCCTCACTGGGTCTCGCTCTTGTAGGGTTCCGGGCTGCCCCGTCTTTCACGCCACCACCGCCTGTCACAGGGGGTACGCAAGCCATCCCTCCCAGCCCCTCGCGCCAGCGCGTAACGCCGATCCCCTCGGATCCCGAGCCTGAGCCTGTGCCACCCGCGCCGCAGCCAGCGCCCCCGCAGTAGGATATAGAGCGCCAAAAGCTGGCGCTTTGTTTATAAACCCCATTCGAAAGTTTAGTAGCTTCCGAACTTCGCTCCCGCTTCAAATCACTAGTTGCCGGCCTTTGCTAGTGCTTGGGTGCGCGCACGGTGTTTTCCTCCACGTCGCGCTGGCGGCGCGCGACGATGCGGTCGGCAGTCTCGCTGCACATTTGCTCGATGAGCAGACGGAGGTGGCTGCCGGCCCGGTAGTCGGCGGGCGCGATGTGGCGCACGCGATCGGCGGGGCCGACAAGCTGGAAGCATTTGCGGAAGCTGATGCGCGATTGGTCGTTGGGGTTGTATACCGCGATGGCGTGCCCCCCCTGCTGGCGCACGACTGTAAAGCACGGCACATCCGTGGGACCGTCGCCGATGTAGATCATGTGGTCGAACGGGATGGGGCGAAGATCCGGCGGCATGTGGTCATTCACATCCTGCTGGTAGTCGAGCAGCCCTTTGTTGATGCGGAAAAGGAACTGCGTCTTTTGCGTGTGGCTGATGACCCGTTTGGGGAAGGTGATGCGCCCCTCTTTGTCCTCGGCAAATTCGCAGCCGAACACGGCCTTCACATAGGGCGCGAGGCGTGAGCCGTCGATGAGCGCCTTGATGCCGCTGCTGATGATGTAGTGCTCCACCCGGATGCCGAGCGCGATGTGCTCCGGGCGCAGCAGGGTCTTTGCAAACTCGTCGAACATTTCCGGCAGGCCGGGGAAAAAATTGAGCCCCGCGCCGAGTTCGCGCAGGCGGGCATTGGTGGGGCGGTCCATGCCGAGGTAGTCGAGCAGGGCCTTGAGGTAGGCGAGTTCGCTGTCGTACCCCTCGTCGCGGACAAGCGACTGGCAGCGCTGCCAGAATTTTGCGGAATCGATGCCAAACGCGGGAAAGAGCACCTCATCCTGCATGTAATTGGGCGACAGCGTCTGGTCGTAGTCGTAGACGATGGCGATGGTGTTTTGCGGGACCGGCATGAGGGGAAGTGTTGGGTTTGCAGGGGCGGGTGTCGAGAATGGAGCAGGACCCAAGCAAAGGAGCGGGCGGGGCAACCATCGGAACAGCGCTTCATAAATTACGCCAGATTTTGATCGGGTCGGAGGTGACATTGCCCTTCCTCCCTCTTCCCACTTGTCCATTTACTATACATGGGAAAACCCATTGCGTGCGTCCTGCCATGTTGGAGGCTGCACGAAAACCACCTTCCGCATGAAATTTCCCATCATCATTGCCCTCATAGCCATCTGCCAGTCACTTGCTCTGGCCGAGGAGCCTGTTCACACCATTGTCCGCAAACAGGCCGACGACGGAGTGCACACCTACCGCATCCCAGGCCTCGCGGTCTCCGCAAAGGGCACGCTC
>JAYUWZ010000474.1:0-3844 GCA_043753265.1 Verrucomicrobiaceae bacterium | reverse complement strand
CCTCCACTCTTTCCCCACCAGGATCGGATGAAAGTCATGCCTTTCAGTAAAATGTCCCTTTTCCGAAAGCCCTTCCTGAATTGATTCAATCACTCCCGCTGAGCACACCTGTAAATCGGCCCCTTTTGCCGATTGCCAGAAACGCTTCGTTTCTGGCAATGGTCTTTCGCGTTGACGCCCCTATTGCTTGTGTTAAACCCCCGCATCTCCGCGACCTCACTACTAAATCATGTATTGCTCCAAATGTGGCAGTCTCGAGGATAAGGTGATTGATTCCCGCCTCTCGAAAGATGGCCGGAGCATCCGCCGCAGGAGGGAGTGTCTCAAATGCGGACTGCGCTTCACCACCTACGAGGAAGTAGAGCGTGCCGAGTTGCGTGTGGCAAAGCGGGATGGCCGCACCGAACCCTTCAACAAAGAGAAGCTCCTGAACGGCATGATCAAGGCGTGCGAAAAGCGCCCTGTGAGCATTGCCCAACTGGAGGCGGTGGCCGATGAAATCATCGCCACCGTCGAGATGGAATTCCGCCGCGAGGTGCCCAGCCAGGTCATCGGTGCAAAGGTGATGGCCGCCCTGCACGAGATCGATGAAGTCGCATACGTGCGCTACGCGAGCGTTTACCGGCATTTTCAGGACATCGGCGAGTTCATCCACGAAATTCAGAAGCTGGGTAAAATGCCGCGCAAAGGCGGCCCTCAACAGGAGCTGTTCAAATGATCGCATTCCGAAACCACATACCGCCCATCGTGCTCGTGAACGGACGCGTGATCGCCTTCGACCGCGACTGGCTGGTGCGGGCACTGAATGTGGCCGCCCAGCGCGCGGGTTATCACAAGTGGTGGCTCGCGCCTCACGTGGCAGAGAGCCTGCAAACGTGGATGGAAGGCCTGCACGACCAGCCCACCATGCCGGTCGCACAATTCACCCGGGCGGTCCGTGCCGCACTTCAGGTTATTGGCTATGCCGAGGTGGGCGAGCGCTTCGAGGCCTCATCACCCTTTGCCCGCATCTCGCTCGTCGAGGTGGCCCAGGGCGCGGGAAATGGCTTCGAACTCGCCTTCTTCGGGGCGCTGAACGCACGCCTCCGTGAAGTCATGGAACTCGGTGGCAGCTACTGCGAACTCGTCGGCCTGGAACCATGCGTGAAACTCCTGCGCAACCGCAAAAGCTGGAGTCGTGATTGCGATGTGCTCCGCCAGGAGATCGTCAATTTTGCCCGTGAGCAAACTGGTCGAGCCTGCCAGGGCGACCATTGCTCACGTGAGTTATTCCTGCACGTGGCGTAAGCTGCACGGTGCCAAATCCATTTTCCAAATGACTATTTTCGAAAAGATTGCCGCCGGGGAGATCCCCGCAAAGATGGTGCACGAGGCGGAGGATTTCGTGGCCTTCCACGACATCACCCCGCAGGCACCCGTGCACGTGCTCATCATCCCTCGCAAGTGCATCACCCGCATCGCCTTGGCAGGTCCTGAACACGCTGATTTGCTGGGGCGCATGCTCATTGCGTCCCGCGAAATTGCGGCCAAGGTGGGCGTTCTCGAAAGCGGCTATCGTATTGTCATCAACAACGGCCCCGACGCAGGTGAATCTGTGCCTCATTTGCACATTCACCTCCTGGGAGGGCGGCATCTGCAATGGCCACCCGGATAAACCGCGCACGATTCCAGCTAAAGGGTGGCTGCCAAAGTCCGGCGCCGCCCCTAAGCTGCGCGCGGATCGATACTTCCATCCGGTCATTCCAGATGCTCCATTCTTAATATGCCCGACAGCCTCCTCTATTGGCTGCCTATTCTAGCCGTCCTTGCGGTTTTCGCGGAACGGATGCGGGAGGTTTTTGCCAAGCGCCAGACGGTGGCGGGCAAAACCCAGGAGAAGCTGACCTTCAATCTCTTCATGCTCTGCGGCCTGGCCATCGTGGCTGGCGGCATCGCAGAATATCTCCTGCGCGACCTGCGCCTGTGGTGGCCCACTTTCGTGCCGGGCGTCATCATTTCCATCGCCTCCTTTGCGGTGCGCCGCGCAGCCATCCGGGCGCTGGGAAAATTCTGGAGCGTCCATGTGGAGATGCGCGAAGGCCACGAATTTGTCCGCTCCGGGCCTTTCGCCCACGCCCGCCACCCGGTGTATTTTTCCATGGTGCTCGAGCTGGCCGGCATCGCGATGATTCTGAATGCCTGGATCGCCCTCGGTGCGGTGCTCCTGATTTTTATCCCCACCATGGCGCTCCGCGTCCGAATCGAGGAGCAGGCGCTCGTGGCGCAGTTTGGCGATGCCTACCGCGAATACATGAAGGTGACTCCCGCCATCGTGCCGGGATTGGGCGGGAGGAAGTCATGATGTTCAACCGCTCCGATAAAAGGGTGGTCATCACCGGTCTCGGGGTCGTTGCACCGAATGGCTGCTCACTGGTCGATTTTTGGAGCAGCATTGTGAAAGGCGAGAGTGCCGCAGGTCCCATGACCCGCTTTCCCGCGGGCGATTCACCAGTGACCATCGCCTGCGAGTTGCGAAACTTCGATCCGGGCCGCTTCATGGAGCCCAAGAGCGCCAAGCGCCTTGACCGCTCCACCCAGTACGCCATCGCGGCAGCCCGCATGGCCTTTACGGATGCCAGGCTCGACATGGCGAAGCTCGACCCGACCCGTGTGGGCGTGGTGGAGGGCACCACGGTGAGCACGCTCGACGCCGCCACGCGCTCCGCGGAATCGTGGAAAAACCGCGGCTACCGGGGCATCAGCCTTTTTGCCATGGTCAATGGCTACAGCGGCAGCGGCAGCGGTGAACTCGCCATGGAACTCGGCATCAAGGGCCATGCCATCACTCTCAGCAGCGGCAGCGCTAGCGGGAATGATGTGATGGGCTATGCGCTCTCCATGATTCGCGACGACGAGGCGGACATCATGGTGGCCGGTGGCTCGGAGGCACCCATCCAGCCACTCGTGTGGGGCGCATTCTGCCAGTCCCGCGTAATGGCCGCCAATTCCGAGCAGCCCGGCGCGGCCATGAAGCCTTTCGACATCGCCCGCAGCGGCTTCGTGCTCGGGGAGGGCGCGGGCTTTGTGGTGATGGAGGAATTGACGCACGCGCTCGGCCGCGGCGCGCGCATTTACGCGGAAGTGTGCGGGCATGGCCGCGCGTCGGAGGCCTACCACCCTGTCGCTCCCGAGCCCAATGGGGCGGGCGCATTTGTCGCCATGAAGCGGGCGCTTGCGATGGGAAATATTGCTCCCGAGGAAGTGGACTATATCAACGCCCATGGCACCGCCACCGAGGCCAACGACGTGGTGGAAACGCGCGCCATCAAGCGCCTCTTCGGCCCGCTTGCCCGCAGGATTGCCGTGAGCTCCACCAAGCCCATCACCGGTCATCTCATGGCAGCGGCAGGCGCGGTCGAAACCGTGATCGCCGCACTCGCACTGCGTGAGCAGCTGATCCCCGCCACCTTGAACCACCGCGTGCCGGACCCCGAGTGCGACCTCGATTACGTCCCGCGCGTCGCCCGGCCATATCCCATCCGCGTCGCGCTCAACCTGAGCTGTGGCTTCGGCGGCAAAAACTCCTGCCTTGCGCTCAAGCGCTGGGCACCCACGCAGCGATGACGATTTTTCATTACATCCCGTTGCTCGGCGGCCTGTTCAATTTCGCACTGTCGCTCTTTGTGCTGGGGTGCGACCGCCGCTCGCGGCTGAACCAGGTCTTCGCCGCATGGGGCATCGGCATCGCCATCTGGAACCTCGGCACCTATGCGATGTTCCGCGTGACCAACGAAGGCGACGCCTTCCGCTGGGCGCAGTTTCTCCAGTACGGCGTCATCATCATCCCCCCCACCCTGCTCCACCT
>JAYUWZ010000473.1:0-3845 GCA_043753265.1 Verrucomicrobiaceae bacterium | reverse complement strand
ACCGCCACATCCTATATCTCGGCTCCACCACCGCTGCTACGGTGAACGCCGCGCTCGCGCTCGATAGCGATGCCACGCACGACATCGCGGTGAACGACGGCGCGGCCGCGATCGACGTGGCGTTCAACGCCGCCATCACCAACGATGGCCTGGACACGCCTACCTCGCTCATTAAGAAAGGCTTGGGCACCGTGGCTTTCACGACGGCCAACACCTTTGGCGGGGCAGGGCAGACACTGGAAATCCAGGCCGGTGTTATCGAGGTGGGTGCAGACACCCATTTCGGAAACAGCGCGAATACCGTGACACTAAATGGCGGCACGCTGCGCTTTGCCTCAGGCTTTGTGAGTTCCCGCAGCTTCATCCTCGGCGCAGCGGGAGGCTCGCTGGATGTCGCACCAAGCGTGTCGCAAACCATTGGATCGCTGACTGGCACGGTGGGCTTCAACAAGATTGGCGCGGGCGAATTGATCGTCACCGGGGACAACAGCACGACCTTCTCCGGCAGCGTCACCGTGAATGCCGGCACGCTCACCGTCTCCGCGCTTAACAATGTGCTCGGCAATGCCGCGAGCGACCTGACGTTGAATGGCGGCACCTTGAAAGTCGCGGGCAGCTTCGCGCTGGATGCGGGCAAGACCATCGCGCTCGGCGCAGGCGGCGGCACCATCCAGGTGGAGCCCGCACAGACGCTGGATCTCGCGGTCCCCGGCAGCCTCACGGGTGGGAGCGTGCTCACCAAGACCGGCAACGGAACGCTTCTCATTCGGGACGCAAATGCCGGCCTCACGGCCGGGGCGGGCGTCGCGCTGAACGCAGGAACACTCGAGCTTCGCAACGCGCAGTCGCTGGGAAATACCGCCAAGGCCGTAATAAGCACCACGGGCGGCCTCCTTTCCTTGAGCAACGATTTGGCCACCGCGTTCAACAACCCCGTCTTTGTCACGGGCAGCGCGGCAATCCAGAGCGACGTGGTGACTGCCGCCGCTCCTGCCGTGACCCACACCCTCGGTACGCTTTCGATTAACGGATCACTCTCCAGCGCGGCTGGGCCAAACGCAGTGGGCACGCCGGCCATCACCTTTGGCGCGGTGACGCTCACGGGAAACTCCACGCTCACCTCCGGCACTGCGCGCATCACCACGGGCGCGGTGACGCTCAACGGGAATGCACTCACCGTGGATGGCGCGGGCAATACGCAGATTGCCGCGACGAACGGCGGTCCCGGCTCGGGCTTCACAGCCCTGACCAAGAATGGAAACGGCCTGCTCACGCTTCCCAATACCAGCACCTTCATCGGCAATGTGGTGGTGAATGCGGGCATCGTGCGCGGCAATGTCGCGGCCTCCTTTGGCAACACCGCGAACGTGGTGAAGATCAACGGTGGCATCGTGGGCATGGGCGGCAGTGGGATGACGCAGGCCCTCGAGTTCAACGGCGGCACCCTCACGGGCATCGGCATCAACAATGGTATCTGGAACGCGCAGCCCGGCCCGACGCCGAGCATCACCTTCACCACGGACACGACGTTTAACCTGTGGGACGCCATCACCCCAGCGACGGATGTGGATGTGAACCTTGGCACCGGCACCACCGGTGTTCCCACCAGCACGGTGCCGGTGAGCATCGTGGTGAACGCCAACGCGACAAACTCCACGGCGCTGAGAAAGCTGCGGTTTCAAAACACCACCGACAACGGCAGCGTGACCGGCACGCTCACTGTCAACCCAAACGCCATCGCGCAGCTTCGCAGCGGAGGTGCCAACAACTCCGTCGGCACGGGGGTGCTTCTGCGGCTCAACACGGGCATCAATCTTACCACCCCGACCAGTTCCGGGCGCATGGAGTTCGTGACAGAGGTTAACTCAGATTTTGCCAGCAACGTGGAAGTGCTCGGAGATTCCACCATCGGCGTGGGCCGCATCTCTGGTGCGTCCAACATGCTGGTGACCGCCAACAATCTCTCCATAGGAAATTCCACCCTCGTGGTGGTCGACACCACCGGGGGCGGCGGCAGCGGCTACAATCTCGCATTCTCGGGCACGACCACCCTCACCGGCAGCCCCACCTTTCACGCGGTGCGAAACCTTACGCTCGCCAGCATCACCGACGGCGCGGGTTCTTTTGGGTTCACCAAGACGGGCGCTGGCATACTCACCCTGAATGGTGCCACCTACGAAGGCACCACCACCGTGAATGCGGGCACGCTCGCCGTGGGCGCATCCGCCGTGGTCTCGATCGGCGACCTCAGCGTGACGGGCGCGGGCATCTTTAACGCAGGCGCGGGCAGCTCCGTGACGACCACGGGCGTGAATATCAACAGTTCTGCGACCTCCACCGTGAACGCCGTTCTTGCAGGCACCAATGGCATCATCAAAAACGGTGCGGGCACGCTCGTGCTCGGCGCGGTGAATACCTTCGCGGGCAACGTGACCGTGAGCGGTGGCAACCTGAATGTGGGGGTGGATAACGCCCTGCCCGACGCGGCAAACGTGACGGTGGATGGCGGCACGCTGAATTTCTTCACGGGCACCAACAACTCCCGTAGTGACACCGTGGCGAATATCACCATGACCAGTGGTTTTATCCGCACCGCGAATGGCACCATTACCACTCCAGGGCTCATCCAAATTGCGGGCACCCTCGACATCAGTGGCGGAAATTTTGCCGTGAACAGCGGCGGCAGCGTGAGTGCGAACAAGGCGATCTTTTCCAATGTGATGAACATCCATGTGGTGGGCGGGAATACGCCATCGCAGGTGAACGAATTCATCGTGGGGCCGGGAGGGCTGGAATTCACGGAGTCGAACTTGATGATGAATCGCGGCGACAACGCTGCCGTGCTGGGCTCCCGGGTGGTGCTAAACGGCGACGTCACCAGCTTCGCGAGCGTGAACGAAACAGGCATCTATGGCGGTACCGGGGCCTTTGGTGTTCGCGAAATCCAGATTGGTTCGGGCGTCCGCAAATTCAAGGTGGCGGACGGCGTGGCATTCAACGACATGCGCATGGGCTTCCCGCTGGTTGGCGACGGCACGCTGGTGAAGGAGGGCGATGGGCGCTTCCAACTCAGCGCCGTAAACACCTATGCGGGCGACACCTTTATCCTGGGGGGAACACTGGGGCTCGACGCGTTCGCAAGCGTCCAATCCCAGCGCATCGAAGTGGTCGAGGGCGCTACGTTTGATGTCGTTTCTCATGGAGGCGGCTACACCGTGGTATTCGGGCGAGAATTGCATACCGATGGCATCGTGGCAGGTTCACTCAATATCTCGGGTGTGCTCAGCGGCACCGGTGCAGTGAGCGGCAATTTGATAGTCCTTGCCGGGGGCGTGGTGTCGCCTGGCAGCAGCCCGGGCGTGTTGAATGTCGAAACGGGAATCACTTTCAATGACGACTCGTTTCTCACCATCGATTTGGAAGGCACCTCTCCCGGAGACGGCGGGGGGTTCTACGATCAGCTGAACATGACCAACGCGTTTGGGTCCGTGGTGCTCGGCAACAATGTCACGCTGCAGGCCTCGGTTACGCCAGGTTTCACGCCGACTCTCAGCGACATCTTTTACATCTTCGCCCGTGAGGATGTGGGTGAATTTGGCGTGCCGACCTTTGCAGGAGCGTTCGAGGGCGAGACGGTGGATCTGGGCAATGGCTTCACCGGCAAGATAACCTATCTCGCCGACTGGACCGGCTCGCAGGGTGGCAGCACCCTCACGGGAGGCAATGACGTGGCCATCTTCGATGTAGTGCCCGAGCCTGGCTCGGCAGCCCTGCTGCTGGGAGGCCTCGCCATGCTCGCCGCCCGCCGCCGGCGGACCCACGGGCACAATTAAAAGTGGATGAGA
>JAYUWZ010000472.1:0-3849 GCA_043753265.1 Verrucomicrobiaceae bacterium | reverse complement strand
CATGACAAAGATTCACTACGCGCTGACGCATCTTAGCGAAGTGCTGAACGGCCTTTCGCGCGGACTCGACTTCACGATCCTCGATAAGGGATTCGGCGAGCAATTCGGCACGAAGCTTTCGTTCTTCCCGACCTGCCAGGCGCTCGGACTCGTCATGCCGAGCAACTCGCCGGCGGTCAATTCGCTCTGGCTCCCGGCCATCGCGCTGAAGACGCCGGTGGTTATCAAGCCCGGTCGCGAGGAGCCGTGGACGCCATACCGCCTGATCCAGTCGTTCATCGCTGCGGGCGTGCCGAGCGCGGCGTTTGGCTTTTATCCGACCGATCACGAAGGGGCGGCCGAAATTCTCAAGAGCTGCGGTCGCGCGCTAATTTTCGGAGACAAAAACACGATGGCGCAGTACGCGAACAATCCCGCCATCCAACTTCACGGCCCCGGCTGGAGCAAGTTCATCATCGGCGACGATTGCATCGAAAACTGGCGCGACTACATCGACGTGATCGCCGGGAGCATCTCGGACAATGGCGGACGTTCTTGCATCAACGCCAGTGCCGTGGTGGTGCCGAAGTACGCGGCGGAGATCGCGGATGCCCTGGCGCAGAAGCTCGGGCCCATCCAGCCCACGGCGAATGAAGACCCCGAGGCGCGGCTGAGTGGCTTTGCGAATGCGAAGATGGCGGACTTTATCGAAGCGTCGATTGGGGACGGCCTCACGACACCGGGCGCTGCGGATGTGACGGCCAAGTACCGTGGCGGCGCGCGCAAGGTGGTGCAGGATGGCGGAACCTTTTTGAGGCCCACAATCATCCGCTGCGACAGCTTTGCGCACCCGCTGGCAAATAAGGAATTCCTGTGCCCTTACGCGAGTGTGGTGACTTGTGCGCAGGGCGAAATGCTCTCGCAGATCGGCTACACGCTGGCCTGCACGGCCATCACCAAGGACCCCGCGTTCATCGCAAAGCTGGAGGCATATTCGGAAATCGACCGGCTGAATATCGGGCCGGTTTCGACGATGAAGATCTCGTGGGACCAGCCGCACGAGGGGAACATGTTTGAGTTCCTCTGGAAGCGGCGTTCGATTGAGCGGGGCTGGTAAAACGTCCAACGCTGAACGCCCAACATCCAACGCCCAATGGCGCTAGCGACGGATGGGCGCGTGTGACTTACGAAGCACTACAATTCACTCCACCTCCGCCCGCGTGAGGTTGGGAAGCCTCGCCTACTTGGGCTGTGACAGGGAGCGGGCGATTTCCATCTCGGCGGCGGGGACGTGGTATTTGTGGCAGCCGAGGCAGCTTTCAAAGACGCCGCCTTCCTTGCGCTGCTTGGCGGCGGCGGCGGCGGTGAAGTCACCGAAGGTGGGTGCTATGAGGACGCTGGGATTGGTCTGCACATTGGCGTAGTCGCGCGTGCGGTGGCAGTCGGCGCACATCTTTTGCGGGGGCAGCGAGATGTCGGTGGTCTCGCGGCTCTTCTCGGCTGCGCCGTGGCAGTCGAGGCAGTTCATGTGCATGTGCGCGGCGTGCTTGAAGGGGCCGCGGGTGAGCCATTGGTCGGGGATGAGCGTGGCGGCGACCTTGGGCACGGGCATGGCTTTCTCCACGGTGTGGCACTTGTTGCAGGCAGGGAGGCGCTGGCCGTTGGGGGCCTGCTCCTTGGGCGGGATACCCGTGAAAAACACGCGCTCCTGCCAGAGGTCGAAGGTCTCCAGCGGGGTCTTGCCCTGGGGCCAGTCTTGCAGGAACTCCGCCTCGCGCTGGCGCCAGAAGGCGTCGAGCGTTGCGGCATCGGTGATGTTGTAGCGGGCCTTGGCGAGGTCCATCCACTGGGCGCGAAGGCTCACGAGAAAAGCGCGCACCTTCTCCGGGTCGCGGTGAGGCACGGTGAGTTCCGGGAGCTTGGGATCGACGCCCATGGAGTGGCAGCTCTGGCAGTGCTGCGCGTAGGAGATGCGCTGCATGCCGACGCCATCGGGATCAGGGGCGTGGCAGCTTTTGCAATCGAGCGCCTCGTTATTGAGCAGGTTGATGCCCTTGGCCTGGTCACGTTTCCCGGTTTTGGGGTTGAGCGGGCCCACGTGGCGGGCGTGGTTGAAAAGGATCTTTGCGTTGTCCTTTGCGCCGGGCTGCTCGTAGAGAAAGGCGGGATGGCTAAAGGCGGGATCTGCGTGGGCGAAGGCCTTGATCACCTTGGGCTCGTTCTTGGCGGGAGCAGGCGGCACCCATTGCACCTCGTTGCCGTGCTTCCAATTCCGGCTGTGCGCGGCAGCTAGCTTGCCATCGAATTTTGCAGACATCATCGAAGCGGCGAGCGTCTTGGGATCCCCGTGGCAGGAGGTGCAGGTCTCGGCAGTGGGCAGTTCCATGCGCGCGCTGCCCACGTGTTCCTTGTGGCAGGAACTGCACGCGGCCGCCGCGACCACGCTGAGCTCGTTCACCGTCTCGCGAAACATCACCGCTTTCGTTCCGGGCTGGTGGAGCGTCATTCCGGTGTGGCACACGATGCAGGCTCGATCGATATTGTCGAGATTCATGGTGTTGAGCGCTCCAAGCATTGCGGTGGCCAGCTTTTGAGGGTCGGCAATGTTCTCGGTTGCGGTGTCGATCGCCTTGGTGCCCGCGACCCTGAGCATGTCCATGAGCGACGTCTTGCGCTCCATCATGGTCTTGCGGGTTTCCTCGATGGGCAGGATGGTGAGCAAATCCGGCGTGGCCCCGGTGTGGCAGGCCTCGCAGCGGTCGGCGAAGCGCGCGTGATTTTGCGAGATGGGGCCGGTGTTGAAGAACTGGGGCGTGCCGCCCAATTTGTTGAAGGCCAGCGCCCAGGCCATGCCGCCCACCAGGGCGACCACGGTGAGCCAGAAGCGCAGCCTGCGCATGGGGTGCGTCTTTTTGTAGTACGTGAGGTCGTTCTTGTACTTCGCCGCGATTTGCTTTTGAGTGTGTTCGGGCATGGCCGGTGAAGATTAAGGCTGAACCACAAAGAGTCGGACCGCGACGATGGCGTGCCAAAGGGTGATGACGATTAGGAGAACGGATACGGGCACATGCACGAGCAGCCAGCCATCGAGCCAGTGCTGGAGGGTGGTCTGGATATCCATGGTGCGGCGCTCGCCGCACCACGCTTGCATGTCCTCCACCCGGGGCAGCCACTTGGGTGTCACGTTGAGTTTCAACTGGCGGAATACCATTTCGCTTTCGCGGGGGCTTGCGAGCCGCAGCCCCTGGCCCCTGCGGGCTTCCAGGTAGGGCATGGCTTCTTCCTTCAGGAATGCGAGGATGGCTTCGGCGCTGGCTTTGTCTTCCGGCGGAATCTCGGTGAGTCCCGCAAGCGATGCCTTGCCCGCGACGACCTTGCCGGGATTGGTGGGGTCGGGAGGGGTGCAATCCGTCTTGAGTTCCTCCGCCGCCTCCAGGATGCGTTTGCGGATATTCGGGATTTGCTCGAACACCACCTCGCGGGGGAGGCGTTCTTTCATGAGCTCAGGCATGAATTGCTGCATGGCCAGGCCGAAAAAGCCGGAGACCATCACGATGATGTAAAAGACGAGCAGCCACGTGGTGTGGGGGCTGCCCCAGGACCAGCCGCAGTGAAAACCGACGAGCGGGATGGTGAAGATGGTGAGCCAGACGTGGGCCTTGAGCCACGTCTCCACGCGGCCAATGCGCCAGAGCGGTTTCTTTTTCCGCGCGCCGAGCATTGCGGCGAAGAGGAAGATGATAAAACCGGCGGTGCCGTAAAGCAGGCCGACTCGGGTGCCCCCCACCGTGTTGCGCGCCATGCCCTGGTCCTGCAGCCATGCCGGAAGGGTAAAGGCGAATGGCAGGGACTCCGGGTGAAAACGGGCGC
>JAYUWZ010000471.1:0-3851 GCA_043753265.1 Verrucomicrobiaceae bacterium | reverse complement strand
TGCGAAACTCATCCGCAAAAGTCCGCATGCTGATGAGCGAGACGCACAGGATGTAGGCCACCCAGAAGCTCCCGTAGAAGAGCACCTCGATGACCCTGACCGCGAGCCGGGGATCCTTGTTGATGGACATGATGCCGCCGTTGAACCCAAACCCGAGCACGGCGAGGAAGAAGACCATGACCACGTAGGCAATGGGCGTATTGAAGAAGGAACGGACCTCGCGGCTGAGCAGTACTAAAAAGGTGCGCATGAGTAAGAAAAAACGGCGGCTTCCTAGGCGGCTTCGTGGGTGAGTTCAACGAACACGTCCTCGAGCGTGGAGCGTTTCTGGTGGAGTTCGCGCACCTGCCAGCGGCGGTCAGCGGCGAGGCGCATGACGTCCTCGCCGGGGGTGGCATTGGCATCGAGGCGCATGGTGAACAAAGACCACTCGCCTTCTTTTTCCTCCGCGACGTCCTTGATGCCAGCCAGCTGGCTGAGGGCATTGGCAGCGCCGAAGTCGGCGCCGACTTTTGCCTCCAGGCGAAGCTCGCCGACGGTGCGGTGGGACTTGAGCAGGTTCTCCGCGGTGTCGCTGGCACGGATGACGCCGCGATGGATGACGATGACGCGCGAGCACATGAGCTCGACTTCGGGGAGGATGTGGGTGCTGATGAGCACGGTGCGCTTTTGCGCGAGATTCTTGATGAGGTCGCGGACGGTGCGGATCTGGTTGGGGTCGAGGCCGATGGTGGGCTCGTCGAGAATGAGCAGGTCGGGGTCGTGGACGAGGGCATCGGCGAGGCCGACACGCTGGCGGTAGCCCTTGGAAAGGGAGCCGATGAGCTGTTTCTCGCGGTCCTTGATCTGGCAGAGGTCGAGCATGTCGCCCACGCGCTCGCGCAGCTTGCTGCCGGGTACTCCCTTGAGCGCAGCGCGGTAGCGGAGGTACTCACCCACGCGCATGTCGGTGTAAAGGGGGGTATTCTCAGGGAGATAGCCGATGCGGCGGCGCGCCTCGACGCTCTTTTCGAACACGTCGAAACCACCGATGCTCACGCGGCCAAAGGTGGCCGGGAGGTAGCCGGTGAGGATTTTCATGGTCGTGCTCTTGCCCGCGCCATTTGGCCCGAGAAAGCCCACGATCTCCCCCTTGGCCACCTCAAAGCTGATGTTGTTCACCGCAGTGAAGGAACCGTATTTTTTCGTCAGGTGTTGGACTCTGATCATGAAGGTTGACGCTGTTTATTTGGGGCACCCGCGCCAAAGGCACAAGGAACAATGTCGGCAAGTAGGCCGGGATTGGCAACGGAAGCAGCAGGTTTTTTGTGCAAAAGATGCGGTGAATGCGATGGGTGAGGGAATGCAACCCGGAGGATGCACCCCGCGCAACCCTGTTGAGATGACGAAGAAGAGGGGGAATCGCAGCGCTTTCCGAATCCTCGTTATCGGCGACCCTGAACCAAATACCTGGCGCCGAATCTCGGGGTGCAAAATCCGAAGTGCGGGAGCTTGCTCTAGTCATTAACCACAAGTCGGATGCACGGCTCTTGCGCACCATTCGGTGCGCGTGCCGCTGGCACGGCATTCCTAGGGCTGCGCTTCGCTTAGCAGAATGGTAACGAACGAGGAAATGCGTCAGAGACGCATGCTAGGCTATGCTCTTTCGCGCCATTGGCGCGACACTCCACCTCATTCGGCTTTTCTATGTGGATTCGACTGTGTGTAATATTTAGCGCAAGCTCAGGCGGCAGGCAGCGGGGAACCCTATTCCAGGTAGAGCGTCTCCATAAATACCGCCCGAAAAATCCAGCCTTCCGACCTGCCACAAGACGGGTTATCCCTAGCGTTATGAAAGCCGCTCCCGGCATTTCGCTGCTATGCCTACTGGTCGTTTCCTCCCACGCGGATGAGACACCGGCATCGCATTTCAATGGGCGCGTGCGGCCCCTGCTGGAATCCCGCTGCGTGAGCTGCCACGGCACCGAAAAGCAAAAGGGCGGTCTGCGACTCGATTCCCGCGAGGCCACCATCAAGGGCGGCGACACCGGCCCGGCCATTGTACCCGGCAAGCCCGGCGAAAGCCTTCTGCTGCATTCCGTGATGCACACAAAAAAGGATCTCACGATGCCGCCCAAGGAAAAGCTCACCGCGAACGACATCGCCGTGCTGGAGCGCTGGGTGCGCGACGACGCCCCATGGCCCGCAAACGTCGCGCTCACCGCCGCCCCGCAGCAGCCCAAGCCCGGCGAGCACATCGGCGATGCGTGGACCGATCCGCGCAACCCTATCGTGCGCATCTTCGGCGGCCAGCGCCTCGATCTCTGGTCGCTCAAACCGCTCGCTTCCGTATGTCCACCAGCAGGCGCGGCCCATCCCATCGATGCCCTGCTCGGCACCAAGCCAAAGCGCGAAGCCGATGCCCGGACGCTCATCCGCCGTCTCTCATTCAATCTCACCGGCCTGCCACCGACACCGGAGGAAACCACCGGGTTCATCCGCGAATGGAGCGACGCCTCGCAGCACGAGGCCGCGTACGAAAGGCTCGTTGATCGCCTGCTCGCATCGCCCCGCTACGGCGAGCACCAGGCCCGCGCATGGCTCGATGTCGTCCGCTACAGCGACAGCAATGGGTTCGACTGGGACGAGTTTCGCCCCCGCGCCTGGCGCTTCCGCGACTACGTGGTGCGCGCATTCAATGCCGATAAACCCTTCGACCGCTTCATCCGCGAACAACTCGCGGGCGACGAAACGCTCGCAGGCCCCCCGCGCAACAAGGAGGAGCAGGACGCCCTCATCGCCACGGGCTTTCTCCGCCTCGGCCCCACCGACAACGCAGCCCAGCTCTTCAACGAGCAGGACCGCGCCCGCGCCGAGTGGATGGCCGACCTCACCGAGACCACGGGCAGTGCATTCCTCGCGCTCACCATGTCGTGTTGCCGCTGCCACGACCACAAGTTCGACCCGCTCTCCCAGGCTGACCATTTCCGCCTGCGCGCATTCTTCGAGCCTGTGAAAACCGCGGACGATGTGCCCCTCGACCTCGCCCCCGAGCAGGAGATCATCCGCCGCGAGAACGCGGAGCACGACGCCAAAAGCGCCCCGCTGCTCAAAGAGCGCGATGCCCTCGTCTCCGCCGGTCGCCAGCGCGCACGCGAGCAAAAACAGGCAAAGCTCTCCCCGGAAGATCAAACACTGCTCGCGCTCGCAGCGGACAAACGCCCCGCAGAAGCGAAGTCAAAAATCGCCGCGCTCGAAAAGAAAATCACCGTGAGCGACGAGGAAGCCAAGGCCGCACTCACCGACCCCGAAAAAGCGCGCCGCGAGGAACTGAAAAAGGCCATCGAGAGTGCGAAGACAAAGCAGCGGCCCTTTACGACTGCTCTGCTCGCCACCGACAAACCAGACGGCATCGCGCCCACGCGCATCCTTTACCAAGGCGATCACAAGGCCCCGCGCGACGAAGTTCAGCCGGGCTTCATCTCCGCGCTCGATCCCAACCCCGCAAAAATCCAGCGCACCACTAATCCCGCTACCACAGGCCGACGCAGTGCTCTCGCAGATTGGATCACCTCGCCAAAAAACCCGCTCACCGCACGCGTCATGGTCAACCGCGTATGGCAGTCGCACTTCGGCAGCGGAATCGTCTCCACTCCCAACGACTTCGGCCTCGCCGGTGCAAAGCCCGCAAACCCCGCGCTGCTCGACTGGCTCGCCGCCGATTTCATCCGCCAAGGTTGGTCCGTAAAACAACTGCACAAGCGCATCGTCATGAGCGCCACCTTCCGTGCCGGGGCTCAGGAACCCCGCCGTCTCGGTGCCGAACAACTGCGCGACTCCCTCCTGGCTGTGAGTGGCCTTCTCCAACCGCG
>JAYUWZ010000470.1:0-3851 GCA_043753265.1 Verrucomicrobiaceae bacterium | reverse complement strand
GGGAAGCGCGCGAGGTCTACCGCGACATGCGCTCGGGCGGAATCACCGGGCTACACCCCACGCGCGCCGGCAGCCTGTACATCTCGGCCAACACGCCGCACTTCTGGAAGGCGCTGTGCGAGCAGATCGGGCTGCCGCAACTCGCCGCCGACGAGCGTTACGACACGGTGCGAAAGCGCGCGGAGCAGGCCGACCAGATCGTGCCGCTGATCCGCGACGCATTGCGCCAGCGCACGGCGTTGGAGTGGGAGGAGCTCTTCGGCGAGCGCGTCCCCTGCTCGGCCGCACGGCAGATCGAAGACATGTTCAACCATCCCCAGGTGGCCGCCGAAGGCATGATGCAGCGCTTCACGCATCCGCTGGTAGGCAGCTACCGCGGCCTGGCGCGGGCGGTCACCTTCGGCGACGCCCGCCAGGGGGACGCCCTTCCGGCGCCGGCCTTCGGCCAGCACTCCCGCGAAGTGCTCGCGCGGCACGGCTACAGCGCCGAGCAGATCGAGCGGCTGTACCAGGAGGGCGTGATCGCATGACCGCGGCCTCCAGCGATCTCCCTAAGGATATTGCAGCAGTCCGGGACATGATGTTGTGGCAGTCCTATCTCACCGATGCGGACCGCGAGGTGCTGGCCCGCGGCAGGTTCGGCCCCTGCCTTTTGAGCTTTCTGCGCAGCGGTCATCTCGCTGCCGTCCTCATTGTGCTCATGCCCGTGCGCGGCATCCAGTGCAGCCTTCAGTGACACGCTGCCCTTGCCCGCAAATGCGAGCGAGTATGCGCCAGTGGTCACGACTTCATCCCCCGCGATGAGGCCGGATGTGATCTCCACAAAGCGCTCATTCATCGCACCCACTTGCACAGGCACCCGGGTAAAAGTGTGCTTCAGCAGTGCATCGTAATGCTTGCGATAGACCGTGCGGTTCGTCGCATCTCCTTGCAGCGCGAGGCGCGGAATGCTCATCACCCCTTCGCGTTTGCTGAGCACGATGGAGAATTCCGCGCGCATTTCGGGGCGCAGCGAAAGGCTTGGATTGGGGAGCACAAAAATCGCGTCGATGGTTCCGCTCGCCTTGTCCGCAGTGGTGCCAAAGCGCAGCAGCATTCCTTCAAATTTCTCCTCGGGCAGTGCAGCCACGACGATGTGCGCCATTGTGCCGGGCTTTAATTTTCCAGCAAGATGCTCGGGCACCCGCGCCACGGCATGGACTTCTGCGAAGTCGGTGATCTCAAGCAGCACCTTGTCCGGGTCCACCGGTTCACCGAGCCTCATGGCGCTATCGGTAACGAGTCCGCCCGACGGCGCTTTCAGCCAGATGCTTGGCGGCGGGTCGCCTGCCTGCCGGCTCTCCAGCCGCGCCACCTCGGCATTGGCCTCCACCATCGTCCCGAGCGTGGCCTTCAATTCCACAATGCGCCCAGGGATGCGGCTCGCGACCACAGAGCGCCGCTCCGGGATCACTTGGATGCGTCCCAGCGAAAACACCGTTTCCTCAAATTCGGCTTCCTCAACCTCAACGAATTCGAGCTTCAAATTTTTCACGCCCGTTTCATCGAGGATGACTGTATTGGCAGCCTCCTCGGCGGATACGGCAGCCCGGAGCGGCGATGCCGCTACGAGAAATGTCGAAAACATCGCGAGCAGTTGGGCCAGCCAGGGCCGGAGATTGCGAGCGCGGGGAATGGTTTGGATCATTTGGTTTTCTTCAAAGGTTTCGCTGCCGGGGCCACGGTCGTGGCAGTGGTGTGTCGGGCACGCGCAAGGTGGTAGTCGCGCAGTGCGTCGAGCCGCTGGCGCTCCAGTTCCAGGCGCTTGGTGCGTGCCCGCAGTACCTCCGGCAGCGCGACCTGGCCAGTTCCGTAGTTGGTGCGAAATTGTTCCTCGATGCGCTGTGCTGCCGGAATCAGTTCATCGTCCAGCTTCACCACGATTTTCGCGAGTGCCGCCATCTCACCGCGCGCGCCATCGCTCTCCGCGCGGATATTCGCTGCCAGCGCATCAGCCTCCTTGCGTGTGCGCTCCACGGTCGCTTTCGCCTCCGCGATGCGCCCCTCGTTCTTGTTCCAAAATGGGAGTGGCAGCGAAAACTTCAGCGCCAGCATCGTGTCGGTCTCAAAGCCCTCCGGCGCGTCTTCACTGCGTTCGCGCGACACACCGAGACCCACACCCGCATCCTCCCACTTCCCGGCTCGCGCCAGTTCCACCGACTGCTCCGCTGCTCGAATCTGCGCCTGCGCTGCGAGGTAATCAGCCCGGCTCGCGGCACTGCTCCCACTGCCAGGAAGCTTGCCCGGTGAGGTGAGCTTACCGGTAATCTCCACACCCGCGCGCGTGCCGAGCAAAGGCCGAAGCTCGGTAATAAGCGCCACGCGCTCCGATTCCAGTAGCAGCGCCTCCGCGTCGAGTTGCTGCGTCTCCAGTTGCACCTGCGCCACATCCAGCGCACTCGCCTCACCCGACTCCACACGCTTCGTCATATAGCCAGAAAGCTCCTTGCTGTGCGCGATCTGCTTGTCTCGCAGGGTACGTTGTTCGCGCTGCGCCACCAGCTTCACCGCCAGGGCCCGCACCTCTCCTGCGAGTTTGCGCTCTTCATTATATACCTCCGCCCGCGCCGCATCGAGTTCCGCCACCGAAACCATTTTTTCCAAGTGCAGCCGCGCTGTGAGTGGAAACTTCTGTACCAGCGCCACTCCCCACGACCCCTCCGGTGCCCGCACATTGCGCGAAAGATCCACCTCGAGTTCCGGATTCGAGAGCCGCCCCGCCTGCCGCAGGCGCCCACGCGCCTCGTCGATGCGCAGCCGCGCCGCGGCAAGGGTGGGGTTGTTGCGGATTGCATAGTCCGCCGCGCCATCCACCGAGAGCCGCAATTCCGCGGCTCCGGCGATGGATGCTATGAATGTGAAAAAAGTGAAGATTCGAAACATGAGAACATAAGGTTGGGTTACAAAACGACCAGCTCAGGCGCGAACGCACCCGCAGACAACAACGTGGAACGGCGACTGCCATTCCGGCTCTCACGCTCAAATCAAAAATACCACCGACCGCGATACGGTCAGCGCACTCACCCAAGGCGGAGAATCCCCACCATACCGGGCCCGCAAATCGTGCAGCGCATTCTGCGCCTCGAAATCCAAACGCGCCTCGGGCAATACCGAAATCAATGGAGCCGCAGGGACGGAAACCTTCCCATGCACCGCCGAATTCACATCGTCCCGCGCGGAAATGTGCTCATGGTCCTCATGGTGCGGTTGCTCCGAATCCCCCGCGTCCCCCGCGTCTCCGAGGTGGCAATCAGCGCCCTGCTCCACCGCACAGGCAGGAGCGCTCGTAAAATTCGGCACGTCCGAACAAGAGCACAAATACAGCTTCCCCGACCCAAATCCCTGCATCAACGCAAACGCAAATGCGCAAAGCATTACAAGCAACCGGGCATGGAGAGCACGAGGATTCAACGCACCCACCCTCCTACAATCCCACAGAAAATCAAGCCATTCGTTTGCCATCCCAAAATCAGAGGAACGATTCCAAAGATGTGAAGTCCATCCTGCAAACTGGTTCGAGAGGTGAATTCCGCATGATATTAACAAAGCGGACGCCCCTTCCAAAAAGCCTCACCCGGAGAACACAAACAATGGGGCGATTGAATTTTGTGTGGGAGATGAACCAGCGTTCTAATTCAGACTGAGCGTTTGAATCGAAAGTGGCGCGAAGCGCCTTTTTAAATTGTCATCCCGAGAACCATAACACGCGAGCATGATTTTCTGTGCGGAGATGACGTGTTTGGTCGCTCGCAAATCCGCAGTTCCGGCACTATGGAAGGCATGCAGTTCCCCTGAGGGTATGCGAAAAGGAG
>JAYUWZ010000469.1:0-1660 GCA_043753265.1 Verrucomicrobiaceae bacterium | reverse complement strand
CCGGGTGCACTCCATTGGAGGACCCCACTTCAAAGCCCGCGCCCCCGATTGCGAAAGGCACCTCGTTCAGCACATGGGGCGAACCCCGGTATTTGATCAGCCGGATGGTCCTCACTGCCACGCGCTCCGCGATGCGCTGGCTCAGCAGCACCACGCAATCCGCCATGAACGGCATGAATCCATACCGTTGCGCCGTGGAGGGCTGATTGCCCTCTATCTTGGTGGTGATGATTCCCGTGAACTCATGGAGCACCAGCCACTCGTGGATCCGGTGCAGTTCCGTGCACTCCGCAGCGGGATTGTCGAGAAGGCTCAGCAGCACATCGATCGCGTCGAATACGATGATCTTCGCATGCATCTGGTGCGCCTTCGCCGCCAGCCCCGCTAGCAGTCCGGTGAGGTCAAACGTCCCCGCCTTTACCACATTCACGCTCAGGCAGGCGTCCACGAGCTCTATATGCTTCTTCCGCAGTTCGCGCATATCCCATCCAAAGCTCTCGACGTTTGCTGAGATCTGGCTGGCGTTCTCCTCAAACGCCACAAAGATTCCCGCCGTATCCCTCTTCGCCGCGCCGACGAGAATCTGCATCGCCAGCACCGTCTTGCCGCAACCCGGGCCTCCCATCAGCAGCGTGGTCCTCTGCAGTGGCAGACCGCCGTTGGTGATGTCGTCAAATCCGGCTATGCCCGTCGGCATTTTTTCCAGCCTCTCCCAATTAGCGGTCTCGCTCATTCGACCTCCATGTGCCCGCATTTCGTGCATCGGCGGATGGCCGTGTCTTCCTCCTGGTCGATGACCTCATAGTGGTGCTCACACTCGGTCGCGGGGAATGGCTCCACCCAAATGATGTTCCTTGTCCGCTGCTCTGCAGTGCTTTTTTTCATATCAATCTCCACGGGGTGATTCGTTTCAAAGGGGACATCCCGGTTGCATCGCGAACCTCTTTGAGTATCTCTGAGCTTCTCTGCGCTGGCTAATACCTCCTCGGCAACCCGGCTATAGCCGCAGGCTATGGCAAACCCTCAAAAAACCACCCAAACCCGTAAATTACAGGGTTAATCGATATTAGGGATAGCTATTGGCTATAAGGCGCACGACGGTTGCTCCTAATGGAACTTCGCCACCTTCGATATTTCGTGGCAGTCGCGGAGGAATTGAGCTTCACCAAAGCCGCTCAAAAGCTTCACCTTGCCCAGCCCTCGCTCACGCGGCAGGTGCGGAACCTCGAGGACGAAATCGGCGTGAAACTGCTCGACCGCTCGAGCAACCACATCACCCTCACCGGCGAGGGGCACATGTTCCTTGCCGACTCCCAAAAGATTCTCGCCATGTGCGCGGAGAGTGTGACTGCGGTGCAAAAGATGAGCCGTGGCGAAAGTGCGCAGCTCAACATTGGCTACGTCGCCAGTATCCACTACGAACTGCTCCCCGCGACGCTGGGCGCATTTCGAAAGCTCTGCCCGGGCGTGGCCCTCAATCTCTTCGACATGACCAGCGCCGAGCAACTCCGCGCCCTGGAGGCCAAAACGCTCGATCTCGGCTTCGTCGGCCTTCATCAAGGTCTTTCGCGCCAGCACCTTCGCTCGGAGTGCGTGGGACGCGACACCATGCTGGTTGCACTCCCCAGCCGCCACCCCCTTGCCAGAAAGCAGGAGCTCG
>JAYUWZ010000468.1:0-1660 GCA_043753265.1 Verrucomicrobiaceae bacterium | reverse complement strand
CGCCGCCGCCGCCCTCATCGCCCGTGGAGAGATAGAGGAAACCATCGGCCCCAAAGGCGATGGTGCCCCCGTTGTGATTGTTATCCCGATCGTAGATGGAGAGGAGCGGCTTGTGCTGGGTGATGGTGGGCGTGTTCGAGGTGGCACTGGAGACGGTGACTTGGTGGAGGCGCTGGTAATCCTGCGAACCCGTGCGCACCGTGAAATACACGTATAGCGTGCGATTGGTCGCAAAATTTGGGTGGAAGGTGAGGCTCAGGAAGCCGTGCTCGCCGCCCTGGGTGAGCGACTCACCAGCCACCAAAAGACTGCTGAGCGAGAGATAAGGAGCGGGCGCCTTTGCGGGGGTGGTGGAAAGATTGGTGATGAGCTGAAGCGCCCCGCCCCGCTCGACCACAAAGAGGCGGTTGGTCTCTCCGGGGATGAATGCCGTGGCCATGGTCGCGGAGAAGGTGATTCCCGGGAAGGCATCGGTCGTCTGGTATCCGCTGTGCAGGCTCGCGGGGAGATTGATGTTCCCGGCCTGCCGGGTGAGTTGGGCGGAGGCAAAGGCAGACGCGAAGAGCGAGATCGCGAGCACCAGGGTGGAAACGCGGGAGTGCATGGCGTTACATTGTAAGCACAATACGCACCCAGCCAAGGGGATGGTTGTGACGAAATGGTTGCCCGAAATGAATATGGACTCAAAGCAGCCGAGCTTTGTAGGTGGATGGCGCTCTCCGAGCGGCATGTCTCAGCACAGCCGGAGGCAAATTTTAAAAGACGGGCGCTTTGCGCTATGCCTTCGCATGCCGCTCGGAGAGCGCCATCCACCTTGCACACAATGCTCGCCAGCGGGTGTTTGCGCTCCGTAGAAGCGCGGGGATGAAATTCGGCCTAGTACGACGCGGCTTTTCCGGCACCGGGGGTGCTGAGGCTTACTTGTGCCGTTTTGCCGGGGCGGCGCGGAACGCCGGGCATGAGTGCGTGCTGTTTGCATCGGGCGAATGGCCGGAGTCGGCCTGGGAAGGTCCGTGTGTGTGGCTCGGGGGCGGGACGCCGCGTGCGTTTGCGGATGCGCTCCGGGCGGCGCGGCCTCGTGAGCATTGTGATCTCCTTTTTTCACTGGAGCGCGTGTGGGAGTGCGATGCGTATCGCGCGGGCGATGGGGTGCATGCCGCGTGGATGGAGCGACGCTCCGGCCCTTGGTGGCGGCAGCTCGTGCGGCATTTTCAGCGCAAGCACCGCGACTTGCTTGCCATCGAAAAGGAGCTTTTTACCACCGGGGCGCGCTGCATCGTGGCGAATTCCGCGATGGTGAAGGGCGAGATTGTCTCCCGCTTTGGAACGCCGGAGGAGCGGATCCAGGTCGTGCACAATGGGGTGCCGCGATGGGTGGAGGAGCCGGGCCTGCGCGAGCGCACCCGGGCGGCGCTGGAAATCCCGGATGACCGCTATGTGCTGCTTTTTGCGGGCAGTGGATGGGAGCGGAAAGGGCTGCGATTTGCGCTGGAGGCCGTGGGTGCCATGCAGGATGTGACGCTGCTCGTGGCAGGTCGCGGAAAACGGCGCGGTCTGCCGAGATGTGGGAATGCGCGGTTTCTCGGCGCGCAGACGCCGGGGGAATTGCGGACGCTGCTCGCGGCGGCGGATGCCTTTGTGCTGCCGACGCTTTACGAGC
>JAYUWZ010000467.1:0-8115 GCA_043753265.1 Verrucomicrobiaceae bacterium | reverse complement strand
CCCCCAAAACCTGTTCAAGTAGTCTGCCCGTACCGTAAAACCGGCTCGGAAAAGCCCCCCGTTCAACAACCGCTCCTTAAGTGAACACCCCCCTTTTACACCCCATTCAGCACACTACTTGAACACGCAACCCGTTGAGCGGCAACGGGTTGCGATCTGTTTCGAAAAGGAGTGAAACCCTCCATTTTCAGCGGATAAATGGAGGGCTCCCGGTCAGGCCAGAGCTGCATTTATTTCCATCTGTACTTTGCGGTCAATTTCCGCCTTGTTGGCTGCCGCCCACACCTTCGCGCCGATGATCCGCGTCACTGCCTTGAGCACCCCCGGTTTCTGAAGTTGGCAGAACATCACATCTTGCAGTTCTCTCGCCTTGGTGGCGATCGCTGGCGCGCTGTCCGTCATCCATTTTTGGAGATCCTCGAGCGTCGTCACCTCCTCGGGCCGGAGTTGCATCGCGGCTTCCAGCAAGTAGGCGTCAGCCGTTTTCGAGCCAGTAAAGCTCCCTGCGTCGAGTGTAAGTTTTGTTTTCATACCAGACCACACAAACGCCCATCGAAACTGTCAACCCCGTCCCCAAGGCGTCCCTTTCGCGTGTTGATACCAACGCGCCATCGATCTGGCTCATGGGCATCCACACCAGTAGGCTTGCCGTCCGGACACGTCCACAGTCCACCACGTCCGCGTATTGCATCGCTCGCACCTTCCTTGCGCCGTCCGCCGATGCATTTGGCGAACTTCGCCATCCCGCGCCGGTTCTACTGGTTGCGCCATCATTCGAGCTACGTCTTCCGCGCTAAGCCTTACACTGCTCACCCTTGCACCGCCTTTACCAGTGAGGGTGTGGTTCCGCTCTTCCAGCTTCCGCTCCCGTAGGCTTTACGGCTCATGCGGAGAGTGGTGCCGTCTGCGAAGGTCAGGCGGACGCTCGCATCGTTGATGTCTTCGACTTTGGTGATTTCCAAATAGGTATTGCCCGTGATGCTCACTGTTTTCATGTTTTGGTCTGCGACTTTAACGACCTGAGTCCGGTCGGTTTTTGGTTTCTGTTCTTGTTTCATACCAGACCACACAAACGCCCCTCGAAACTGTCAACTCCGTCCCCAAGGCGTCCCTTTCGCGTGTTGATACCAACGCGCCATCGAGTCGGTCAGGTCGCCGATCTGCGCCTCGGTCAGTCGGAGCACTACAGCTTGCGGGTAGAGGTCGAAGCTGATCCTGTTGCCGCCGAGATCGATTACCTCGCCGACGAGAAAAGGATTCCGCGACCTCACCACCCATTCCTTGCCGCCATGCGCGGCGAGGAGATATTTCGGCTGTGTCATGGAGCCGGTTCGACTGCCATAAAGGCCCATTCACCCCATAGCGTGCTCTCACAATTCCAGGTCGCATACGCCGTATCCGCGTACTCGTGCGCCTGCGCCCATGCGATCTCGTCCGCAGCATCCGCCGAAAGGTGGATTGCCCCATGCTCTCGCGTCGCCCGCTCCCAATCCGTCTGGCACCGAGTCAGGAGCCGACCCAGCGGCGCCGCCCGCAGCTCCGCCGGCAGCGGGTGCCTCCCGAGATCATACCCCAGGGTGAAATCCCGCGCCACTGCCAGCGACTCGATATGCAGCACGCGAGCCGACGGCTGCACCGTCAACAACCAGCCCGGAGCGTTTCGCTCCGCCTCTGGCACCCCGCGCTGTATCGCCAGATTCCGCGCCAGCCCCTCCTCCCAATCGCACAGATACGCTGCCCCCGGCGTATGCGTGCTCGTCCATAGCCCACCGCTCGGCTTGTTTCCGCGATATTGCGTCTTCAGCCACGGGATTATTTGCTCGCCCGCGTACCGTGGCGGATTCACCACGGCGCGGAAGCGCTCCGCGGCGATCACCTCCGGCAGCTTCGTCCAGCGCACCCCTCCGCGATCACCTCCGGCAGCTTCGTCCAGCGCACCCACCGCTCTCCATCGATGATCTCCATCAGGTCGCCATTCGGCAGCCGGTGGAGCGTGCAGTAGCGCCGCCCGTATTTCGGCTGCTCAGTCGGCGCATACTCCGCGATCAGCTCCAGCGTCGCCCGCTTGTCCAGCGTCCAGTATTCGCCCGAGTAGGCATCCGCATCGACGCACTCGTAGCCGACGGTGTGCGCCGCGTAGGCGGCAGCGCGATCCTTCTCCGCCTGTTCCGCCGCAGCTTTCACCGCCGCCACTTTCTCCTTTTCCGCCAGCGACTTCTCCAGCGCCGCGGGGATCTCTGCGGAGCCGTGCATTATCTCTAGGCGCACCGCCAAGCCGTCCCGGCTGCGAGTCTCCATCCCCTTCGCCTTGCAGGCAGCGAGTCCCGCGTCCCATTTCGTGCCCAGCTCCGCTGGCACATTCACGCCGAAATATTCACCCGACCCCTCCATGTCATACTCGTCGAAATCGTCGCGAGTCACCGTGTAATCGTAGCTGCGCGCCGCGGCGCCGAAGAAGGCCTCGATCATCGCAGTATCGGTCAGCTTCCGGATCCGCACCTCACCGGCCTTCGTCTCGGCGCTCCCCGGTGCCCGGAGTGCAATCGGATCCCGGCGCACTGCCCGGCGTGGCACCTTGGCCCCCGCACCCGCCACGATCGCCCGCGCTTCGTCCGCCTTATCTTCGCCGATCACCCATACGCCTTGCGCCTTGCTCCACTTCGCCCCGAGATCCTTTAGCTGGTCTTTTACGGGATAGGTATTGCCCGTGATGCTCACTGTTTTCATTTTTTGGTCTGCGACTTTAACGACCTGAGTCCGGTCGGTTTTTGGTTTCTGTTCGCTGGTCACATCAGACCACACAGACCCCGCGCAAAAGTGTCAACACCCTCCCACAATTCCTCCCCTTCGACGTATGGCTGTCGCAGATCCTGAAACAAGAAAATGAGCCTTTGACACAAAGGCTCAAAAACGCATTCGCAGAGCCTCGGCTCGACGTTTCCCTACCTCCCCGCCGTCACCCCTTCGGATCCACACTCACATTCCGCGTCCCACCCGCCACCACCACCTTCGTACACTTCACCTCCGTGGATTTCCCCGCGTGCTTCTGCACGTTCTTTTTCGTCGCAGTGATGATTTTTTGGAAAGTCGCGTCATCCACCTCCGCCTTCAGCAGCGCCATATCGATCGTCTCCACATCCGGCGTTTCCACCAGCACCTCCAGCCGCACCTTCCCGCCATTCGCATCCGTCGTCTCGAGTTCAAACTCCGTCACCTCCGCCGCATCCAGCGCCACCAGCAGCGCTTGCCGCTCCTTCTCCGCCAAATTCTTCGCCGCATTCGCCACCCCCTTCGCGACATAATACCCCCGAGCCAGCGCCTTATGCCCCTTCGTCGGGGTAGCACAGGCTCCGGGAGCACAGGCTTCCAGCCTGTTGTGCCGGGCTTCCAGCCCAGCAGCGGGCGCAGGCGGCGAGTCCTTACTCTTCTTGGTCGTTTTCTTCGGAGCAGCGAAAGCGGGAGTAGCCATACCGCGCGCTCGCTAGTGACGTCCCCGAGTTTGTCGAGGCGTTTCCGCCGGCAGCTTCAACTCGAAGACTCAAAGGCTCGAAGCAGTGAGATCGTCAACCCCTTCGAGTCTTCGCGTCTTCGAGTTCAATCCCCCCTCGCGTCTTCACACGCCCGGATGAACTCCGCGGCGACTTGCGGCACGATCGCATTGCCGTAGCCCCTCAGGCGCATCACGCGCCCTTCCGCCGTGGCTTTCGCTTCTGCGATGCTCGGACTCGGGCGATGTGACTCCGGTAAGCCAGGATCCCCGCCACGCACCACTGGACCGGGTAACCTTGCAACCAGCGGGAATGTCCCGCGTTCAACGCGCCGCGCCTTCCCGTCCCGACAGGGCAGGATGTCGTAGGAGTCCCAAGCGCCAGCGCCGCAACCCGCGGGGCCCGTAGTATTCCGCCGCCCCGATTCGCGCTCATGTTCGGGGCGTCCACCGTCTGCGGAGTCGGCCACCCCGCCAGTTGCGCCACCGCGTTCAGGCTCACCGTGGCCTTGCTCCCGTCCGGCCTGCGGCCCGTCGCGCTCGCCGCCTTTCCCATTTGCGAGCCCTCCGCATTCCCTGTCGTCGGCGTAGGCCACCCCGATAGATCCACACTCGCCGCCACATCCGTCAGCATCAGCCCCGCCTTCGCACTGCGCTCCCGCTTCGCCACGATGTCCTCCCCTCCCTGCTTGCCGTTTGCCACATTCGGCGTAGGCCACCCAAAAGAGCCGCTGCCGTCGGTGGGGCGCGCCGAGGCTTGCAGCCGGTAGATCACCCGCCCCGCAGGCGTAGTGTGCGGCCTCGAGGTCATCACATATTCCATCGAGCCATACCGGCTCAGCCGCGCTGCCAGGCTTGCGTTTAGCCGCTCTTGCAGTCGAGCCGATGACTGCCGCGCTGGCGACCTGCTCGCCAAAGACGGCGCCGGGTCGACAGGCGCGGATGAGTTCGCGCCACACCGGCCAGAGGTGCCGGGCGTCCGCCGGCCCCCGCCCTTTGCCCGCGGCGCTGAAGGGTTGGCAGGGGCAAGAGCCTGTCCAAACAGGTCGAGCATCAGAGTATCCGGCGAGGCGTAGAGCAAGGCTCCAGCCTCCGATCCCGGCAAAAAAGTGGCATTGAGTATATCCATAAAGATCATTCGGCGTCAGGTCAGCGATGCTGCGTTCGTCCACCACGCCCGGTGCGATGTGCCCCGCCGCGATCAGCTCCCGCAGCCAGGCCGCAGCCCGAGGATCGTGCTCATTGTAGTAGGCGCGAGGTGCGATGGTTTCCCCCTCCGTCATGTGCCTCCTCCCCGCAGCCCAGCCCTAAACTCCTGCAGCTCGATACTCCGCCGCGCCCGCTCCTCATCCGTCATCACCGGCCCCGTGCGCGGCGGCGTCACCGGCTCCACCCGCCGCTTCTTCGGCATCGGTTTGCGCTCGATCGCCAGCACCAGCCAGCGCCGCCAGCTCGCCTCATCCTCCGAGTAGCCGCGCTTCTTGCACATCGCCCGCCAGTGCTCCTCCTCCTCCGGCATCCTCACCCCAGCAGAGAGCAGGCGCGCCTTCAGCTCCTCCGTCGGCAAAGAAGCAAGATCCTCGTCGTCGTCGTTGTCTTTTGCCGTGCCGTCGTGCCCGCGCGGTACGTCACATCTTATCTTACTCTTATCTCCTCTCATTGCACTCAGAGGCGGCGGCAGCAGCATCGGTTCAGGAGGCGGCAAAGCCATCTCCATCTGCCTCGCCGGGCGCAGCTCCGCCTCCGGGCGGTGGCCCTTGCAGTAGCACAGCCGATCCGGCACCTCGAGCCATTCCCGGCCGTTCGCGGTAGCAAGGAGCAGGCAACCACGCGCGCGCAGCTCTGCGAGGGCGGTGTGTATTCTCTCCTCGGACCAGCGACGATAGCGGGTTTTGTTTCGGATGCACTGTCGGACCGCGAACGCGTGGTCACCAGTGACTTCTATTCTCCAATCGGAATTCGTGCATTTCACCACGATCTCAAAAAGCGAGATCGCCGACTCCGTGCATTCCTGCAGCGCCGCATCCCGCAGCCATACGCCCCCTGGGCAGGTAAAAAACGGACGCTCACTCATGCGCAGACAATCATAAAGCGCGCCGCTGCATAGCCGCGCCACCCGCGTTGTCGAGCACTCCTCCAAACAGCTCCATTTGCGCCAGCCGATTCACGATCTCCGCGCATTGGCTCTCGCGGCTCTCAATCCCGACGACCCGCTTCCCTTGCTGGCGGGCAACCACTAGCACGGTGCCACTCCCCGCAAAGCAATCGAGCACACTTCCACCGGTCGGCACACTGTATTCCAGCAGCGGCGCGATGATCGCCTCCGGCTTCTGCGTCTCATTCACGGCGTAGCCGTGGCACGACCGAACCGGTATCACCGAGCGCATGATGCGCTTGCCGTCGTAATCGTAACTACTCCCGGCCTCGACGTGTCCGAAATGAGCAGGCTTCTGGCCACGCTTGAAGCTGCTGCGACTCCGCTCGCCCTCACAGGTCACAATGACTGGTGACTTGTACAGGTCGCGCCACTCGCCACGATAGAGCTGCACTGCGAGTTCATGCACGCGCTTGAATCTATCAGCGTGCAGTCCGCTCCCGTTGTGCTTCTCCCATACAATATCTTGCGCCAGCTTCCAGTCGCTAAACTGGCTCACGCGATCCCAAAACATTCGCAGCGAGCCGAAGCACCACAGCGAGTCTGTCACGGTGGCGACGATCCCAGGCCAGCCTTGCGGCCATACGTCCCAGTCCAGGCTCGTCTCGTTGTAGGGCGGGTCGGTCACGACGGCATCGAAACGCACGCCCAGCCGCGGCACGATCTCGCGCATATCTCCGTGGTAGAGAGTCACGCCGTCGGCATCGTAGTATGGGTGCAGCTTCATTAGTGTCACAGCCCCCGTAAAAAGAAGCGGCCCCGCGGCATACTCTGCCGCGGGAGAGGAGTCAGCACGGCAGTCCCCGATTGCCTCGCACTGCTCCCGGCGTAATTGCCCCGCAAAGTGTTTGAAAAACTCATGTGATCGGCGCTCCGATCGGCGCTCCGGGCATCGGCATCCAATGAGTGACGCCTTTCAGCATCGCTTTGCCATCTATGTCCCGAGCGTCTTGGCTGGCTCGAACGGAAAACCAGTCGCGGCACCCGCGAAACCCCTGATGAGCAGCCGGCCTGCTCTCATGCTCCAGAGTGCCCCACGCTATGACGGGCATGTACGAGACGGGCACGGCCAGACGCACGTCCACCCACGCGCTTGCCTTGGCCGGTAGCTCCTCCTCCTGCCACAGCTCCCACTGTAGCCCCGCGGCCAGCCTGCGGATGGCATCGTCCTCCGTGTCGCCATTGGACCATACGCGCACGGAGTCCTCGTGCGCTGGGACCGACTTTCCGACAAAGGCAACCCATCGCCCGAAGCCAAGGTGATTATGGGTCCGCGGCTTTTCCGGGTCCGCGGTGAACTCATGCGTGCGGATGTCGCGGCTCACGAGCCACGCGAGGCGGGGATTGGGTTCTTTAGGAGTTTCCGTCATTCGATGTTCAGCGTTCGGCGTTCGACGTTCGATGTTTTCTAAATTCTGCCCTCATTTCCTCTCCTCCGGCGGCACATACGGCAGCCCCACAAACGCAAACACCTCCTCCTCACTCCGGATCGTCCGCCGCGTCCCCTTCTCCGTCCCGCTCAACCTCTCAAAGCACCCCTCGTAAGGGTGCCACATCCAGCCCATATCATTTGCCGCCGTGCAGATCGCCTTATTGCTCGCCTTGCCACCCGTCCGGCACACCACGTAGCTCCACCAGCATTCCTCCGTCGTCGCAAAGAAATCCACCGGCATCCCACTCGCCGTATGCACAGCCAACTTATTCACTGCGCCCCACGAAGGTGAGCCGTTGATGTTCAGCCGCTGCGCCAGTTGCCCAGCCCCGATCATCAGCGTCAGCAGCCGATCCACCACATTCTGCCGCACCTCCCGGCCAAACAGGTCGCCAGGGTCCTGAGCATTCAGCCAGCGTGGGATATACACTATCTCCACATCGCCCACCTCGAGCTTCCGCCGGCGGAGACTCCCCGCCACGATGATCCGCTCGCGCTCGCAAAGCGGCCCCATCTTCCCCGCCAAATCCCGAGCCACCTCCAGCGCCAGGGCACGCGGCCACTTCACTTTTTCAGGCACCAGCGCTGGAGGAGTGTCCGTCATTCGATGTTCAGCGTTCGGCGTTTTCCACCTGCTCGGCCCACGCCGCCGGGAAAAGAGCCTCGGGCAGCAGCGCCTGCGCCTCTTTGGTGAGTAGATACCCCTGTTCGCCGTCAATGAATGCGCGGGCGCGATCATCTGCCAGCTTCCCCGCGGCTTCGATAGCCGCCGGCCCCAGCAGCTTCCCCACAATCTCCCCCACAATCTCTTGCAACGATTCATCCGGACGGGACTGGTCGATGACAAACGTCGCGATCGGCTTCGGCCCATCGGGAAACTCCCGCTTGTAGGCCCGCTCCGCTTCCACGGAGCACGACAGGCACCCTTTACCCTCGCACCATTTACAGTCGCGGTACACCCCACGAATTGGGTCGTATCTCATTTTTCGAGTTCGATGTTCAGTGTTCAGCGTTCGACGTTTTCCGCCCCCTCAGTCGAGC
>JAYUWZ010000466.1:0-3861 GCA_043753265.1 Verrucomicrobiaceae bacterium | reverse complement strand
CCATCGTCCAGTCTTCGACCAGTAGCAGCTTTTCCGAGCGGATGGGAGCGACGACGGGCCATTTGCTGCCGGGCTTGGAGAGCGCCCGGGTGAAGCCGTAGAGCTCTGGAATTTCCGAGGGCTTCTTTCCGTCGATCTGGATTGGCGCAGGGGCGGAGGTGCCTGCCTTCACCACCAGGTCCACGCGGCTGCCCTCGAATTCGAGTTTCAGCTTTCCATCGGTCCACCGCACGTCCTTGCCTACCTGTAACGTTTTTACCCACTGCTCTGCGGGAGCGGGATCGCTGGCGGTATCCCGCCGCAGCGATGCTTTTACGCACTCGGCCATCAGGTATTCGCCGTGTGCGTTAAGATGCACTGCGTCTTTGAGCAGGGCTTTGGGCTCCAGTTTGTTGTCGGTGAGGTATTGCTTCCACGCGGAACGCTGGTCGCAGAGCAGGGTGCCGTATTTTTTGGAAACGGATGGCAGCCAGTTATGGTTCATGAATGCGTCCCACTTGCCGCTTTGGATTGGCACCTTTGCGGGATCGGTTTCCTCGCTGAGATCCTGGGGCTTGGTGACGTGATCGGTCTGCTGGATGATTTCGGCGGTGGTGCGCTCGCGCACGCGGCGGATGATGTCCTCGTATTTATCGTGCGCGCCGTAGACGTGAAAAATGAGCAGGTCGGGCTGGAAGGGATAGAGGTCGGTCTCGGCGGTCTTTACGAGCATCTGCGAGGCGAATCCGCCGAGGGCACGGTTTTCGATGACGAGATTTGCGTGGGGAAAGCGGGCGCGGAGATCGTCTGAGACAATCTTCCACCACGCCTGCTCGGTGATGCTTTGTCCGTAGAAAAGGATGCGCACGGTGTTGCGGTGCTCGGGGGTGCTCTCGGTAAGCAGGCGCATGGTGCGCTGGATTTGGGGGCCGGGTTTGATTTTTTCGGCGAGGCCGGTGGGGATGGGGAAATCAGCGGCGGTGGCGGTGGCGATTGCGCAGGCGGTGAGGGCGAGAAAGGCGGGTTTCATGGTGACGGTTGTATTTGAGAACGGGTGAGTGGATCGGGTCGAACGATACCGGTGATGATGAGCCCCTATTCGCAAAGCGAAGGCGGTGTCGTCGTTACACTTTGCCACCGCAGTCCAAGGCGTGGCCAGCTTCGTCGTTCATCTTCAGTAGTGTTACCTTTCTCGCGGCCTCTCTATCCAAGATGGGGATAGCTTTTTGTGCCCTTTTGCTATTTTGCGCGCCAGTATTCGGGGAGGTTGGGTTTGGTTTCGCGGAGGATTTCCAGGATTGTGGAGCGGTCTTCCTTGGTGAGGCGGGCGAATTGTTCCTCGGTGTTTTTGTTGGTCAGGATGTCGTGGAGCTTTTGCTGGATGACGGAGAGGATTTCTGGGGCCATGGCGTCGAAGGACGGCGAGTGGATGAGGAAGCTGCAGGGGATTTTGAACATCCTCGTTTGCAAATCGAGGTCGCGCAGGCTGCGGCCTTTGGTGTCGCGGGGGCCTGCGGCGGTGAAGTCGCGGACATATTGCGGGTCGCCGGTGATGGGGGTGGAGAGTGGGGCTTCCTCGGTGAAAAGAAGGTAACGCAGGAAGGCGTCGACCTGCGGGCGCATGTAGCGGACGTGTCCGTAGGCGGCGAGCATTTGCCTGGCTTCCACGCCGAGCCGCGCCACGTAGTTGTGCATGTGCGCCTGGTGTCCGAGGACCATGAGTGCGACGATGTCGCTGTGGGGCGAGAGGTGCTTTTTCGTATCGAACACCCCATCCAGCGATGGCCGGTTAGCTTTGAAAAGTGGCTCCTCCTTTGCGCGCTCGTAGTCTTTTGTGCCGACCAGGTTTCCCCGGTGGGCAGGGCCGGTGCCTGTGACATACCAGCCCGCCCAGCGGTCGGCGATGGGGGTGCACTGGTCGATGTCGCGCACTTCCTCCAGCACGTTCAATTCGCCGGTGGGGTCGGTGGGGACGCTGCGCACGAAATGGCCCGGAACGCCGAGGCTTCGCTGGCCGCCGTGGCATTGCAGGCAATCGGCACTGCGCACGAATTTCGGTTTGCGCACTTTTTCCTGCTCCAGCGTGTAAAAGACGCCGCCGAGCTTGGGATCGACCGAGGAGATCTCCAGCACGGGGGCTCCGGGGATGTAGCCGATGTAGAGGTCGTCGTTGAAATAGATCGCCCTGGGGTTTTCGGGAGAGATGAGCTTTCGCTGCAAAGACGTCTTGGAAAAAACGAGCATCTGCGAGGAGCGGGGGATCTTCAGGGCATCGAGCAATCCCGGCAGCCAGCCGAATTCCGCGTCCCACTGCAGCTTGGTCTCGCCCGAGGCAATTTTGAGGGTGAGGGCGGTGATGGCATCATTTGGCTCCGTGGTGCTGTAGAGCACGGGCTCGTTGTCGTACTCGAGGGGGTGGTCGGAGCCCTGGAAATCTTCCGCACGCACGCAGATCGCGAGGCACGCGAAGATCGCGAGGTGGAGAGTGAGGCGAGGCATGTGCCCTTGATAAGACGCGGGAATGGGGCGGAGGCTAGGGGGAAAGTGAGGATGGCCAAGTTTGGGTTGGTGAAGGCCAAAGGTTGCGCATCGGTGCGGGTGACTCTTTTTTGCAGGTATTTTCTTGTGTTGCATCCTTTACAGCACTCCCTGCGTTGATTACCCAGAGCGCGCCCAATTTCCTACGTATACACACTATTTTCGTCATGACCACACCGACACCCGAACAAGCCCGGCAACAACTCGATGCCCATCTCCGTGAGATCATCGCGTGGCATTTCTCCCCTGAAACCGGGTCGCCGTTCTGGCTGAAGTGGGCCTCGGAGAATTTTGATCCCCGTGGGAAGGTGCAGACGGTGGACGACTTGCTGCAGTTTCCGCATTTCCAGGATGAATGGCTGCGCGACTTGCAGCCCGAGGTGTGGGTGCCGGCTGCTTTCAAGGGGCAGCCTTTCAATATTTTCGAGACGGGCGGCACGACGGGCATGCCGAAGCAGCGCATCGGCTGGACGGATTACAAGGTCGATTACTCGGAGTTTTCCACCAAGATCAACGATGCGCATTTCCCGCCGGGCGGGGCCTGGCTGATGATGGGACCCACGGGTCCGCGCCGGCTGCGGCTCGCCATCGAGCATTTGGCAAACGTGCGTGGCAGTTCGTGCTACTTCATCGATCTCGATCCGCGCTTCGTGAAGAAGCTGATCTCCAACAAGCAATTCGACGTCGCGCGCCAGTATATGGACCACGTGGTGGATCAGGCTGCGATGATTTTGAAGAACCGCAAGGTGAGCGGCCTGTTTACCACGCCGAAGCTGCTGGAGGCCCTGGCCGAGAAGGTGGACATTTTCGAGGCGGGCATCCGCGGGGTATTCTGCGGCGGCACCACCATGCTGCCGCAATATGTGCGCTTCATCGTGGAGGAAGTGCTGGAAGGCCGCATCGGCTTCTATCCGACCTACGGCAACACCCTCATGGGGCTTGCTGCCAGCGTGCCACTGCTGCCGGAGGATAATTTCTCGATCACGTACTACGCGCCCCAGCCCCGTGCCATGCTGCGCGTGGTGGACCCGAAGGATACCGCGAAGACGGTGGAATACGACACTTGGGGCCGCGTGGAACTGACCACGCTGACCAAGGAGTTTTTCATGCCCCGGTTCCTCGAGCGCGACGAAGCGCTTCGCCGCAAGCCCCGCGCGCCGTATGCGTGGGACGGCGTGGCTGAGGTGCGGCCTTTTGGGGCGATGGAAAAGACGATTGTCGAAGGGGTTTACTAGCGCGCTCCCTTGCGCTAGCTTGGCGCATGAGTTCGATTCTCGATTTGCCCAGTGTGCGCGAGCGCCTCTCGCGCATCACCGTCGAGGAATACCATAGGCTGCCTCTGCG
>JAYUWZ010000465.1:0-8133 GCA_043753265.1 Verrucomicrobiaceae bacterium | reverse complement strand
CGTGAAGGAAATCGCGGGGGACCTTTCTTTGAGTGTAAAGACCATCAGCACATACCGCACGCGTATTCTTGAAAAGCTTGGGCTTAAGAACAACTCGCAAATAATGCGATACACCGTTCAGCAGAGTTTGGTAGATATGAGCGGTGCGATGTAGCGTGAGGATTGTAGGACAAACGCCGAGAGGCTGACGCCGCGCAGACTGATGCGGTAATCGGCGGGCTGGAAATAGGCAGCGTGCGCTGGATGGGTTAGCTTTGGAATGTCGAACTGATCCGCGTTTGTGGCTTTGCGGCGATTTACCATGAGTTAGCGAAGCGACGGACTTGGTGAGGGGAGGCACAGTAACTTGAATTTATGAATTTTGGACGGAAACAACATTTCTTCCACGTGCGGCAGCTTTGTCGCATTTCGTCCGGTGCATCGACAGCGACAGTCTGCACTTTTGGAATGGGAGTTCATTTTTTTGTGAAGTGAGCGAACTGAACGAACAGATTGAGATCAGTGAACGGGCGATTGCGGAGGGAGAGGCCGCGTCGGAACTCAGCCGCACCCAATGGATGGTGGTGGACATCTGTGTGCGTTCCGCACGGATTCTCGGTGTTCCGCGCTCGATTGGGGAGATATTCGGTTTCGCCTTTTGCTCGCTGAAACCGATCAGTTTCGATGACGTGGTTCGCGTATTGAGGCTCAGCAATGGGACTGCCAGCCACGGTCTGCGCTATCTGCGCAGGCTCGGCGCGGTGCGTGTGTGCTATCTCGCACAGGACAGGCGGGACTACTACGTGGCGGAAACCTCCCTGCGAAAACTGATGTCGGTGTTTTTTGCGGAAAACATCTTCGCGCACCTCGGCGGGACTACCGAGCAGATGCTCGGCCTGCGAGCAATGCTCACTGGCGGTGGAGCAGCGGAACGGGAGTTGTCGGTGCGCCTCGAGCTATTGCTGGGCTGGAATGAGCAAGTGCGGCGCGCGACTGCGGCGGCGATGGAGACGTTATCATGACCGCGCGAGCATCGCACGGCAATCGCAGGAACTGCAGAGGGTTTGAGGGAATCATTAGGATGATGATGATACTGGGGAATAGCTATGGAGTTTCGATAGTAGCCCATGGGGCTGAGCCCGTGGCTCCCGTAGTGCCCGCTGTCGCCGTCCCTCCACCTCCGCTGGCGGAATTGCCTGCCCAGACTGGCGGGGCGGAACCTGTGCAGGACGAATGGATGGCCCTGCCGGACGCGCGGTTGTGGCAGTTGCCGCCGCCACTGGAGTCGACGCCAGCCGGGAGCCAGCGCCCGATTGTGCTTATTGAGCCAGCACCCAATCGGAAAACGGAACCAGGCGCCTCTCCGTTTAGAGCGGGAAGGGATCCGCTATTACAGACGAGCCAGAGCAATGCAATGGGCGGTGGGGAGATGCTCTCCGATGGACTTGGCGGGGTGCCGGGAAATCTCGTATCGCCGCTGCTGCCGCCACCCGAGGCGGGCGACGATGGAATGGTGCTTGGCCCGCTGCGGCTTGCATTGAGCGTGGGTGCGAATGCGGTGTGGCAGCAGACGAGCATTGAGGGATTGGACGAGTTTGACCAATCGGCTGTCTCAGTCTCGGCCTCCATGAATTTCAGGCTTGGTGAGCCCGCCACGGGCCGGACCATGTCGCTTGCTTATTCCGCTACGATGAACGTTTTTCAGGATGGGGGGAGTAGCCAGAGTTCTATTCCGCGTTCCAGCGCTGGCGTTGGGAATACGGGGACTGGGAACGCGGGGAGTTTCGATGAGGGGGATCGGTTTAACCAGCAATTGTCCTTTCGAGCCCAATACAAGATGGCGAAACTCGAACTGGGTCTTGGCGTGGGATTCACCAGTCTCTCCGGCCAGAACCGGGACGTGGGCCGGGAGATATCCCGTGACTTATTGACGGTCTCGCTTACGTCGAGATATCCCATTAGCCCGAAGACGAGCGTGTCCTGGGATCTGGCCTTGCCGGTTAGAGAATTCGATGGAGGCATTGGCTCAAGCGGGATCACGAGTGAACACTTCGTGGACTACGAGTATTCCCCGCGCACAAGTGTGGGTGTGGGCGGGGCGTTCGGCTGGCTCAATGTGGACGGAGAGGAAACGCAGACGTTTCAACGCCTGTCCGTGCGGGCGGCATACGAGGCCACTGCGAAACTGCGTGCAGTGGGGAGTTTTGGGTATGAAACGCGGCAGGCGGGAGATGGAGACATCAACACGCCGGTGTTTACATTTGGTGGGACGTGGGCGGCGCGTGAAGGCACCGATGTTTCCCTGACTGCGGACAGGCGAATCTTTAATTCCGCAACGGAGCAGGGTGTGAACTACACCAGCACGAGCGTGATGCTGCGCATCTCCCAGCGTCTCGGTGAGCGTTGTGTGGGGTCGCTGGGTCTCGGCTGGGAAAACGGAAGTTACGAGACCACCGCCGGCGGGGTGTCTGCAAACCGAGTGGATAACCTTTTCCTCGTGCAGGCGGCGCTCGCGATGCGCCTCACCAAGCGCCTCACCTGCTCGGTCAACCTTGGCATCTCTGACAATGATTCAAACGTCATTTCCTACCGGACTGTGACGGCCGGAGTGCAGTGCGGGTTCACTTTTTGACCATGAAGACTTATCCTTTCATCGTTCTTCTTATTGTGTGGATGCTCACTCCTTGCAGCGTGTGTGGGCAGGCACCGCAGAATCCTCCGCGTGAGGCGGCGAAGGCTGGGAATTACAAACTCGCGCAAGGCGATGTGATTGCGGTGAAAGTATTTCGCGAGCCGGAATTGGATTCCCAACACCGGCTTTCGCAGGACGGTACGGTGAACTTTCCGCTCCTGGGTGCTGTGTCGCTCACAGGAAAGACGACCGGTGAAGCTTCTGCTCACCTCGCAGCGCTGCTGGACAAAGACTACTTGGTCCGTCCGCAGGTAAGCGTGTCGGTAGTTTCGTATGTGAAGCAGCGATTCGTGGTTCTGGGCCAGGTGCAAAATCCGGGCACGTATGCGATCCCCGACGAGGAAAATCTCGATTTGCTGGGGGCAATAGCAGCTGCGGGCGGCTTCACGCGGTTGGCCGACACGGGGAAGGTAATCCTTCGCCGTAACGCCGGTGGACGTGAGGAGTCACAGGTCATCGATGTAAAGTCCCTGCTCAATGGCAAGGGCGGCGTGAATATTAAGGTTCTCCCGAACGACACCATATCCGTGGGGGAGCGGACATTCTAATGAGAACCAACGACACGAGCACCGAACTTGAGCCGGAGCCGGAGGAGGGATTCCATTTCGATCTTAAAGGCCTTCTCCACGCCATGGTGGGAAAGTTGTGGCTGGTGGCTTTGCTGGGGGCTTCCGCGGGATTCATCGCGCACTATTACGCGGGGCGCATGCCTGACTACTTCAAGGCGAAGGCCGTGATGCAGATCGAGCAAAAGGAATTCCGCGCCATCGACCTGGCCGACAATACCCAGCAGGACCTGCGCTATCCAGATTTGATCGAAACCATCACCCAGAGCTTTCGCACGCGCGCATTTATGGAGCGCGTCTCGGCGGCGCTGGCCCTGCGCTCGGATCCCACATTTCACGGGGGGACTATCGCAAAACCTGTTCCGGAGGAAGCAGTCCTGGGAACACTTATGGCGGGTGCAAGCGCGTCTGTTCGTCCAAAAACCCGCCTGCTGGATGTGACCTTTGTGCATCAGAGTCCTGCGGTTGCGCAAAAGGTGGCCCAGGCGCTCGTGGACGAATTTCTTAAGCAACGCGTGGAGCAGCGCTTCAGTGCAGTGGAGTCTCAGAATGCAGTATTGGTCAAAAAATCGGAAGAGCTACGGACCAAACTCGAGCGCTCTGAGAAGAAGCTGCAGGAGTATAAAGAGGGGCTGGCCACCGTCTCACTGGAAGATCGCAGAAACTTGGTGGATGCGAAACTGTCCTCGCTGAACTCGGATTTCAGCGCGGCTAAATCGGATCGGCTGCGACTGGAATCGGATATCGGGACGCTTCAGCGCGCGGGAACGCAACTGGACTCGCTGCTCACGGTGGCAAGTGTGGCGCAGGATGCGGAGGTAGTGGCATGCCGGGCAAAGGTGACAACCCAGGAAGCCGAGATTTTCGTCCTCGCCCAGCGTTATCGGGAAAAGCACCCGAAGATGATTGAGGCGCGCAATCAACTCACAAACATGCGGAGTAATCTTGCTGAAGCGATCCGTTCGTCACCCAGGCGGATTCAGGCGTTGCTTGATGCTGCCACCGGGCGCGAGGCGAGCCTGCAAGCAGCGGTTGCCGAGCAGGAGCAGGCGGTGCTGGAACTGGATCAGAAGATGATTCCGTTTCGGGTGTTAAAGCGCGATGTCGAAAGTGATCGGATGCTCTACGATGCGATCGTCCAGAAGCTCAAGGAGAGCACCCTCACCATGGACATCGAGCCGGTGGCCTTCCGTTTGGTGGAATCCGCATTTGGTGCAGAACGTTTGCCCAATCGCCGCCTGATCATCCTGATCGCCGCAATAGCCGGGGGGTGCAGCCTCGGCGCGGGGTATGTAATTGTGCGATTCTTCCTCGATTCCACGGTGAAGACCGTGGATGACGCGGAGCGCGTCATCGGCCTGCCGGTGCTTGCCGCCGTGCCCTTTCTCGGTCGCTCACGAACGCCGAGTGAGATGCTCGCATTACTGGCGAAACCCGATTCGGCAGTGTCGGAAAGTATTCGCACGTTGAGGGCTTCATTATCGCTGGTCGGGCCTGTTTCGGAACAAAGGGTATTCATGGTCACGAGCGCCATCCCTGGCGAGGGGAAGAGCTTTACCGCTTCCAATCTCGCTGTTGCGTTTGCCCAGGCGGGCTTGAAGACCTTGATTATCGATGCGGATCTTCGTCGTCCCGCGCTTACCAGGATTTTTGGGTCGGACCCGAAGGCACCCGGCGTCGCAGAGTGCATGACGGGAGTTACTCCGGAGTTCTTCCCGACCTCTGTGGACAATCTGCTGTTTCTCCCTGCGGGTGGTCGTGCGCCAAACCCAGCCGAACTGCTTTCCAACAATCGGTTTGCGAATCTCGTGCGGAATATGTGCGAGCATTTCGACCGGGTCGTGATTGATACCGCACCGGTGAATGTGGTGAGTGACACCCTGAGCCTTGTGGGATGTGCGTCGGCAATCTGCCTGGTGGTGGAAGCAGGAGGCACGAGCCGAAGGATCGTGCGAAGAGCCATTGAATTGCTCCGCCGAGCCGGTGTTCGGCCAGCCGGGATCGTATTGAACCGGATGCCAAAGTGGAATGGGGTGGGGTATCATTACTACTACTCTTCAAACTCGAAATATGGTGGCGAGGATACTTACTCCGGTGCCGGTTACGGCGGGGAGGCCCCCGCAATGGAACCCAAGCGTACACCGCGTGCGACGCCCATTGCAGCAGCAAAGGTAACCTCTGGAGTCGGGCCACGCTAATTCGCAATGGGGATGGAAATGGAGACATCATTGGAGACACCGGTATTGGATGGAATGAAGGGACGCGTTGCACCCACGGGTGTTGAGCAGGTTCCGTATTTCACTATACGGCCAAAAGGGGGATGGGCGGTGCTGGACCTTGGAGACTTGTGGCAGTTTCGCGATCTCCTGCTCGCACTTGCCATTCGCGATCTGAAGCTTCGCTACAAGCAGACCGCCCTTGGAGTGCTCTGGGTGGTGCTGCAGCCACTGGTCGCAGCGGGAGTATTTGCATTTGTTTTCGGCAAGGTCGCGAAGATGCCCAGCGCGGGAATTCCCTACATCGTATTTGCCTTCGCTGGTCTGCTTGCCTGGAATCTTTTCAACAACGTGGTGACAAAGACGAGCTCCTGCCTGGTGGGGAATGCCCACCTTGTTTCGAAAGTCTATTTTCCCCGGCTCATCCTCCCTCTTTCGAGTATTCCGTCGGCCTTGGTGGATTTTATGGTGGGCACCTTAGTGATGGGAATGCTCCTGGTGGTCCACGGGATTCAGCCCGGGTGGGGCCTGCTGCTACTGCCGGTGTGGGTCGCCATGTTGCTTGCGCTTTCGATGGGCATCGGCCTGGTAACGTCCGCGCTCTCCGTAAACTACCGTGACGTGCAATACATCCTGCCGGTGGCGTTGCAGATCTTGTTGTATGGCAGTCCCGTCGCCTACGCGGTCGCTGCTGTTCCTGCAGACTTGCAATGGGTCTATAACCTTAATCCTCTGGCCTCGGTATTTGAAGGGGTGCGCTGGTCCCTCCTCGGCACAGGCAGTCTGGATGCAGGTGCGCTCGCCTACAGTTCCTGTGTGGCTGTGGTCACGCTCGTAGCTGGAGCTTTTGCCTTCAAGCGCATGGAGAGGAGCTTTGCGGATGTCATCTAACGCACAAGTGCTGAAGGTCGATGAGAAACCGGCGGGCCGCATTGATGCCCTCGATGGAATGAGGGCGCTGGCAATGTTGATGGTGTTTTGGTTCCACGCGTGGGAATTCTCAGGACGGCCCAGCCTGCCTTTGCAGTTCTTTGGCTACACCTTCGATTTCGCTCACCATCTCCGCGAAAATACACGGGTAGATTTCTTCGTAGTCTTGAGTGGCTTTTGTTTGTTCCTGCCCATTGCGAAGCGCCCGGAACGCGCAGGCGCGTTTGATGCAGTGGCATTCTATTGGCAGCGAGTGCGCCGCATCGTGCCTGCATATTACGCGGCGCTTGCCTTTGCCGCTCTGTTACCAGCGGTGCTGGTGATTGCAACCCGGGCCCTTGGCATTCCAGCGCGCTGGCAGGAATTGCCTTCGCTCTGGGATTTGGTGAGCCACTTGCTGTTCATTCACACGCTCTTCCCGTCGACATGGGATAGTGTGAATGGCTCACTTTGGACCATGGGCCTGGAGGCGCAATTCTATCTTGTTTTCCCAGTGTTGGTTTGGGGTCTTCATAAATGGGGCAGGCGATTCGCAGTGGGAGTGATCCTGGCATCGTTTGTTTACCGCATTGCTGCGAGCCTGCTCACGGCGGAGGCGGACTGGACGACGCAGTTTCTATTTACGGCGTTCTTCATGGGACGCATCGCTCAGTTCCTATTTGGGGTCGCCGTGGCATGGCACGTTTGCCGTTTGCATCGGACCGGCGTAGTGCTCGGGGGTTGGGCCGGTGCGGCCCTCGTTGCGCTTGGGTGCATGGCTTACGCACTCGCCGTGATGCCGCTTCCCGGCTTCCTCGCCATGTTCCCACTCCGCAATACCCTCCTGGGAGTCGCATTTTCTTTGATGATTGCCGGGGTCGTCTCCAGCCGGACTCCACTGCGCAAGGTATTCGAGAACCGGGTGATCGCATTTTTGGGCACCATCTCTTACAGCCTGTTCCTGCTGCACCAGCCCACTGCGTGGTATCTCTCGGAATTTGCGCACAAGTATCTCCACCTAGATGGGGCGTGGAGATTTGCGTTTCTCATCACGGCTGGATTTGGCGTCGTGGCCTTGATTGCCTATCCGTTTTTCCTGCTCTTTGAGAAGCCATTCATGCGCCGCAAATCCTCAGGGTCGCAGCAGGAATTGAAAATTCCAGTGGAAGCGTGTGGCGTTCCCTTCCCGGTGTCAGGCGCGCCTCTGACTCCGCGTGCAGAGGCATTTCATTCGTCCACCCAATGAACAGCTCCCACTACATTGCAATATCAGCGCGTGGCGTGGGCAAGGCGTACCGTGTTGCTCGCGAGGCAGCGAAACATACTACACTCGCGGAGGCAGTTATTGCCCGCATGCGCAGGCCGTTTCAATCCGCCCAGACCGATACTTTTATGGCGCTGCAGGACGTGAGTTTCGAGATTCAGAAAGGGGACGTGGTTGGAATTGTAGGGAGGAATGGAGCGGGCAAAAGCACACTGCTCAAGGTGCTGAGTCGCATCACCGAGCCTACCTCGGGCGAGGTGGATTTGTATGGCAGGGTGGGCAGCTTGCTCGAGGTGGGAACGGGGTTTCATCCAGAGCTTACCGGGCGCGAGAATATTTATCTCAATGGAGCAATCCTTGGAATGGGGCGCGCGGAGATTCGCAAACAGTTCGACGCGATTACGGAGTTTGCGGAAGTGTCCCAATTTCTGGATACCCCCGTGAAACGATACAGCAGCGGCATGTATGTGCGGCTGGCCTTTGCGGTAGCCGCCCATCTGCGTTCCG
>JAYUWZ010000464.1:0-1672 GCA_043753265.1 Verrucomicrobiaceae bacterium | reverse complement strand
TTACAGGTGTATTGGCGTTAATTCTTGGATTGGCCGCGCTTCTTACCGTTGATGTGATTAAACTGCTTGCTGCTCTGGCCGTGGCGCTGGCGGGAATGTATATTTTTGGTTTGATTGAAACCGCGATGAGGAAAAATGTTAAGACAATGAAACAGCGAAGTGAGCCGTTCATTTCAAATCTTCCTCCTAAAGAACAATGAAGCCAACTTCGCCGCAGCAGCGACATTGGCCCGGAAGACTAACGATTCTGGGGTTGGGTTTTTCCGCAGTTTTATCCTCCTTTCTGGGATCGTACGCCTGCCTCGGCGTGCTCGATTACGGATCGTCCACCCCGGAAGTATGGAGGGGTTACATGTCCCACGTTTTTTTCTGGCAATCTTTGGGAGCCTTCGCCGTCTGCGTGTTTTGTTCGGGTTGCTTATGCTATTTTCTTCTCCGCGAACTGAAGATGCGGCCCGAAACTTATCACTTTCCGGACATTGCGCCATGACGACCGAGACCGAAGCCATGGGATTTGCCACGCATTTTCGCCTAGAATATGGACCTCAAGATCAAAGGTAAATCGCGGCCACCACGGAAGCAATTGCGTTATGAGCGCTTCGCTGCCTGGGTAGCCGCCCTTTCCACTTTCGTGCTCACTCTGGTAGGAATGTTTTTATGGCGCGGATTGCTTAGATTTGGGCCGTTTCGCCCCGAGGACTTGCGATATGAGGAATGGCAATTTTTCTTTCACGGTCTTCTCTTGGCGCTGATTGCTGCTTTCGGCGCTTGTGCGGTGTGTGCTTGTTATCTGTGTTTTTGGTGTCTTCGAGCGCTAAAAACGCGGCGGGAAACAGATCGATCTTACGAATCCCGACCGAATGATTGATGGGAAACAAAGGGAAAAGCTAAAAGAGAAAAACAAGCCGACGATCGATGCCCTGCCTTCCAAGACATGAATGTTCTAAATCGCGTGTGGCTTTATTGGTATCGAAAGCCTCCAGCACTATTTGCCGCGATTGTTATCTTCGGGCTCTTTATGCTCGCTTTCGTTTCCGATCAGGTGCTTGCCATGAAAGAATTGCCGCCCGCCAAGGTGGCGGAGAGTGGCATGATCACTGAGGCAGATGGAAAACAACACTACGTGTATGTCATTCCGCCAGACCCCTCCCTGCATGCAGCTTATGAGGAGTCGTTTGCCTTTAGGGTTCGGATAGGACAGAGGTTGGCGTGGGGAAACGTTCTCCTGAGTATGTGCGCATGCAGTTTTCTGGCTCTTTATTTTCGGACAGCGCGAATGACGCTTAGAGTGCTTTGGGTGAAAGAGAGGTCCGAAGAGATTATTCAACAGAGCACGGCGAAACACCCTTCGCTGAGAAAGTGGAAGGAACGTACCGTGGTGGGGCTTGGGCTCTCCGGGCTGATGATGGCTTTGGCCGTGGCGGTCCTCTGGGTCGTGATCGTGTGGCTGGGCTGGCGAGGGGCGCTGGAGTCTGTGGCTGGCCGTGCGCAGATTGTAACACTGTCGTCGATTGCCGCCAAGACTGCCTTGGGCTCCGGCATCTGCTCGCTGGTGTTTTGGATCGTGACGGAATGGGCTGCCAAGAGAACTGCCACCCTTACAAAGGATGAAGGATAAACGCGATCAACCTTTGGAGAGTGGCTGGGAAGCTTTTTCCCGCAGGAAAGGGGG
>JAYUWZ010000463.1:0-3872 GCA_043753265.1 Verrucomicrobiaceae bacterium | reverse complement strand
CTGCACCTCAAACACGGTGCCGGTAAAGGGCGGGAAGCCCGTGAGCACTGCCCACAGCGTGGCACCGAGCGAGTAGAAATCGGACCGCGCATCCACGGGCGTGCCGGCGCGTGGCCGGATTTGCTCCGGGCTCGCAAAATAGGTGCTGCCCACAAAGCGCTCGCCAGTATTCACGCTCTCGAAATGTGCCGACGCTTCATCGAGCGACTTCGCCAGGCCGAAGTCGATGAGCTTCACCCGCGCGCCCACGGTACCCGTCCGCACGAGCATGATGTTGTCCGGCTTGATGTCCCGGTGCACCAGCGTGTGCTCGGCCAGCGCGCCCAGGGCCTCCACCACGGGACGCAGCGTCAGGAGCGCCTCGCCCGCCGGGAGCGGTCCGTAGCGGGCCACCCGGCTGCTGAGCGGCTCGCCGGGCACGAGCTCCATGGCAAAAAAGCACTCCGGCGCCTCCTCGGGGCAAAGATACAGCACCCGCGCCACATTGGGGTGATCGATGAGTGCCGCGGCGCGCGCTTCATTGAAAAAACGGCGTCGATTCGCCGCATCCGTCAGCAGTTTGCTGGCGATGATTTTGAGCGCCACCACCTTGCGCAGCCGGGTATCGTACGCGCGATACGTTGCGCCCATGCCTCCGGCTCCCAGCTGGCAGGGCGTGCCGTCCTCATTGAGCTGGATTTCGTAATGCTCGTAGCGCAAGGAGCTTTCAGGCATTTGCAGTAGAATTGACCGGGCAGTGGTGGTTCTGCAAGGGAAGAAGGGTGGGCCTTCTGACTAATGGGCGTGATTCAAAATGGGTGCGGCTTGAATCGGCAATAACGGGAAAAACGGGGTTGTTGTAGTTGTTGCGCGGATTGGCTCGGACGTGCTGGGTGATTATCGGCGATCGGGCGTCGCCGATAATCCGGAAACGCAAATGGTTCATTTTGATGTTGTTGCGGGATGAAGACGGATTATCGGCGATTAATGCGACGTGGGGTTCCGATGCGATGGGAGCGATTCGGAGGGGGGTTGTTGCAGTTATTGCGCTATGCGCGTTTCTTGGGTTTTGCGGTGCGGAGAGGGAATAGGAAAGAAGTTGTTCTTTCCTGTTTGAGCTACGCGCCTCATACCTCGCAGTTCCACCTGTCCTCCCTCCGTTTTCCATGCGGGAAATATACGACGGCTGGGCCATAGTGTCACGGAAGATTTGGATGGCACGGAACTGCCACCTGCACATCCCGGCAGAGAAACAGCTTAGAGTGTAATTTACCACCTCGGACGAAAGGCGCGGCGCAATCTGGACTGCGGGAGCCAGCCTCCACGCTTTTTCTTATCTCACAGTTAATTACACGCTCTAGTTTTCCGGCTGCCAGTCCTCTGGAGGTTCGGACACAATCTCGATTTCCTCGTCTCTGGATGCAGGGACGAGGAAGACCCCGCCGGTGGTGGGGTCCTCCACTTTCGTGCCGGGCTCCATGCCCGTGAGATCCATGCGGCGATGTTTGCCGAAGGGACTGCGGATGATGAACGGCTCGGGTTCATCGTGTGCCTCCGACTCCGGCTCCGGGTCTTCGCTCGCATAAGTCGTGGGCGAATGAGTGAGGGGACGCCGGACGGGGTGTTGCACGCAGCCGCCAACGAGCAATGCCGTAAGCGCAATCAGGAAAAGCGAGGTCTTCATTTGATGTGCTAAGAATTTAGCATATCCCCGCGAGAGGGAAAGTAAAAAGTGCGCCATCTGGATGATCGTTGTCCTGTGGAAATCCGCCGCCTTATTTCGCCTCCACCCATTGCACGGCATCGACGACCACAAAGCCATCGGCGCCTGCGTTGGTCACCACCACAGCGGCGGGCTTGCCCTCGGCAAAGTCGAACGTGCCGAGCGAGATGAACGACGCCTCGATGGGTGGCGCGTATCGCTCGTTCACAGTCACGGTTTCCGTTCCGCTGGCGTGCAGGATCTGCACGGAGACTTTGGATGCCCGGTTGTCGTTGGGAGTGTAGCCGAAGCGCACCTCGTAGCGCCCCGCCTTGGGCAGCTTTGCCTCAAAGCGCGCGGTGGCATTTCCATCCTTGGCGTTCCCATCGTGGTGGTAGCCGTGCCCGATGAATGTCTGCGCTGCGGTGCTCTGCGTCCACGTTCCGGTCAGCTTCGCCTGCGCGTCGTCCACCACGATGCCTGCCAGCTTGTCCACCGGGCGTCCTGCGCGGCCGGCTGGCGCGCCGCCTTTGTATTCCAGGATTTGGCCATCCGCGAGCAGGCGCTCGCGCAGCTTGGGATAGGGGACATCCTGCACCGCCTGCTTGTCGTCGATTGCCATCACCGCCGCTGTCGCCGCCGATTGCCCGAGAATCATAAAGACAGGCTCCATGCGGATGCTGCCAAAGGCCAGGTGCGTGCTGGAGACGCACACTGGCACGAGCAGGTTTTCCGCTTCCGCGCGCTTTGGCACGAGCGCCCCGTAGGCGATCTCGTAGGGCGCGGGCAGATGCACGCCGATGTCGCCCTCGTTTTGCACAAAGCCCTGCGGCGTGATGTAGCGCTGCACGTTGTGCGAATCGATGGTGTAGCTGCCCATGCCCACGGAGTCGGGCGTGGGGCGGCGCTTCAGTAGCTCGTTTTCCGTCATCACGTAGCTACCAATCATCCGGCGCGCCTCTCGGATGTAGAGCTGGCGCGACCAGTTGCCATTGTCGCGAAACTCGTCCTTCGGCAAGCCCCACTTCTGCATCTCCTCCTGCACGTCCTTCGGCACGCGCGGGTCATTGGCGACAAAGTAGAGCCACCCTTTTTGATACGTCTCGTGGTCCTTGATAATCTCCCGCCGCCGCTCGTAGCTGGCCTCGGGGTAATCGTAATTGCCGCCGATATGGTCGAAGCTGAAGGGCCCGTGATTGTTCGTGTCCGTCTTGTGGTTCGGAATCGGGTCGAACTTCTCAAACGTCTCCCGCCATCCGGCCGCATAGATGCGCAGGAGGAGCTCGTAGCGCTTCGGGTCGTAGCCCTCGGGCTTGGGAAAAGGGATGCGATTTTCCGCATGGTTCGTGAGGCACATGCGGAAGCAATAGGCCTGCACCCGCTTGTCCTCCTCGCCATAGGTGCCGGGAGGCTCCGCGCTCACGCCCGGCAGCACCCCGCTCTTCGGGTCGCCCGGCGTCACATACGGATCGATGCCCTTTTTCAGCACGCCGAAGTGATGCCGGTGATGCAGCACGCCCACCTGGATGCCGTTCCATTTCTCGTCGTAAGTGCGGTTGGCCTCGCGCCCCACGTGATACGACACCCCCGCCGCCGCCATCAGGTCGCCTTCATACGTGGCATCGATGAACATCTTCCCGCCGTACGTCTTCCCGCTCAGCGTGGTGATGGAAGTAATCCGCGCGCCCTGTTTCTTCACGCCCTTGGCGCGGTCGAGCCACTCGTCGCGCTCCACCGGGATGCCAAATTCCTTCACGTAATCCTCAAACACCTGCTCTGCCACGCGTGGCTCAAAAATCCACATCGTGCGGTTCTCCCCGTCCACCGCGGGAGTGCCCTGCCCCTTCCCTCCGTATTCGGATTTCTTCTGCCATATCCACGTCTCCGGCTTGTCGTAGGCCTGCCAGACGCGGTGGTAAAAATCGCGAGAGAGCCCACCGATGACGCCCTTGTTGCCTGTATCCGTAAACCCCAACCCCCCGCTGGAAAGCCCACCCAAAAACTTGTCCGGGCTGACGACAATCACCGTCTTGCCCATCTTCTTCGCCTGCACCGCCGCCGTCACCGCCGCCGAAGTCCCGCCGTAGACGACGACATCGTAGTCCGCCGCCCACAGGCGGACGGGCAGCACGGCGAGCGAACACGTGAAGAGGGAGAGGAAGGAATTGCGCATGGCGGGTGGAGGTAAGCA
>JAYUWZ010000462.1:0-1672 GCA_043753265.1 Verrucomicrobiaceae bacterium | reverse complement strand
GCGCTGCTGTGGATCCTTGGAAAGGCACGCAGCGATGGTCTCGATCCAGGCCTTGGGGACGGGACGGCCCTCCACTCCGAGCTTTGCCCGGCGCTCATCGACGGGTTCCACCGCAATCTCGCGGATCTGGTAGCTCAGGTCGCCGCTGTAAAAGGGAGGCCGCCCGGTCAGCAACTCGTAGAGCGTGGCCCCAAATCCATACACATCATCCGCGGGCGATGCGAGCTCCCCCCGCAGTTGCTGGGGGCTCATGTAGCCCAGTGTGCCACCGCTGTTATTCCACGCGCTGATGCGGGCGGCGGTATTTTGAAGACCGCAGGAAATGCCAAAATCCGCGATTTTGGCCGTTCCTCGGCTCGTCACCATGATATTGGACGGCTTCAGGTCGCGATGGACGATGCACGCCTCCAGATGCGCGTATTCCAGCGCGTCCGCGCAGCCCCGCACAATCTCCTGCAAGTCCTCCACATCGAAAGCGCCATTCGCCCTTTGAACGCGCATTTGAGACAAAGTGTCGCCATCCACATACTCCAGGGATATCGCCGCCGAGTCGGCATCCTCCACGTAATCGTAGGTGCGCACGATGTTGGGATGCGTGAGCTCCAAGGTGCGCCGGGTCTCCCTTCTCAATTCGTCGCGAGCTGCCACGTCGCGGAAATGCGGGTCCGCAACGAATTTGAGGGCCACATCCCGTTCCAGCTTCACGTCCCTCGCCAGCCAGACCACGCCCATCCCTCCCTGGCCCAGTATCTTCTGAAGCCGGAACCGCTGGAAGACGAGTTGCTCCGCAGCCAGGGCAGGGTGCAGCCCGGCGGAAACCGCCGTCGTCAACGGGTGGTTGCTCAACATCGAATTTGTTAGAACACGAATTGTGCCAATCCAACAGAACAGTTACTTACGATAGGTAAGGCATATGAAGTCCCACAATCCCCCATTTTCAACTATTTTCTATGGATTCCAACCGTGAAGCCTGGCTGGAGCGCCGCTCTGGCCAGCGGATTGTCCTGCAAGACCTCTGCCTCATTGGCCGCGATCCGAATAGCGCCGTAGTGATTCCCGCGCATGGCGTCTCCCGCAAGCACGCGGTGATTCGCCGCACCACGGATGGCACGTATCAGCTCATGGACATGGGGAGCAGCAATGGGACGTTTTTAAACGGCACCCGTCTTTCCCGCCCGGCCGTGCTCACAAATGGGAGTGTGCTGGATATCGGGGGCGACAGCTTTGTATTCCGCCTCGCCGGTGCCCAGGGGCCTGCCAGCGGGATTGAGGAGCCTGCGGCCCCTTGCTGGCTGGTATCGATTGAGGCAGTGCATGCGCGTCACCGCGAAGCGCTGAGCATGATGGGGGATAAAACGAGCGAGAACTGGAGCGAGCGTTGCCACCGCCTGCTCACGCGTCTCCGTGCAAAAGCGCTTCGCCCAGGCAGCGATGCGCTTTTGCTCTACTGGCCCGCAGACACAAGTGCCCTGTCAATTTTGGGGGCGCTCCGCACATTGTTGACGGTGCAGCAGCCCTCCGAGGAAATCCACGTGGCACTCCATCACGCCGTGATGCGTTTCCGCTGAAGCTCCGCAGGGGATGTCGTCCCCGTGGGCCTCGGGGCCATCCACGTCCTCCAAATGCAACGCCTCATCCGTCTCGTGAACCATCAGGTACTGATAAGTCGTGC
>JAYUWZ010000461.1:0-1674 GCA_043753265.1 Verrucomicrobiaceae bacterium | reverse complement strand
GCGACGGGGGCCTTGAATTTTTCGAGTACCACCATCATCTCGCGCTCGCTGGGAATCTCCTCGTAGCTGTGGCGGCTCTCCAGGCCGAGCTGGATGCCGCGCTCGCCCGCGTAATCATACACTTTTTGCATGCATACGAGCATGCGCTGGAAGTGTGCGGCACTGAGGGCTTCGCGCTTTTTCACGCCTTCGAGTTTCACGCGCACGAACTCCTTCGACATGTGCATGCCCACCTCAGCCATGCGCACGAGGCGGTCCGTGTAGTCGCCGATGGGCACACTGCCGAGGTGCATCACGACGAATTTTGCGCCGAGGCGCTTGGCGAAATCGATGGTCTTAAAGGAGTGGCGGACGGCGCGGTCGCGCTCGCCATCGTGCTGCGAGGAGAACTGGTAGCAGTCCGGCGAGGCCCGGGGGATCTCCGGGGGCAGTGGACAGAAATTGTGCAGGGAGGAGATCTTGATTTTGCCAGCCTCCCACATTTTCAGGATGCCTTCGACCAGAGGCAAACGGGTGCCGTGCCCGAGTTCGACAGTGTCGAATCCCAGATCGATAATTTCCTGAATCATTGCCGCGCCGTCAGTGTGGCGCCCAGAGTTCCAGCAGGTGGAGAAACTAATCATTCCTTGTCCGATTATGGTATATAGGAACGGGCTTTACGCAATGGGGGAATGAAGGGGGGAACCGGGGACGAGGAAGGGGCAGAAATTAACCCCGAAGGGTGCGAAGGCACGAAGGAAGAAGATTGGCAGGCTCTGGCCGGCCTGCACGACGATGATGCCGGTGACGCCGTGGGCCCGGGCGATGGGCTCGTGGTCGGCGGGGAGAAAGGAGCGGGCGAGGGTTTTGTCGTCCTTCTTGATCCAGCCGAGCCCGGCGGGGCGGGCGATGTCCCACAGGTGGACGTGGCAGTCGGTGATGGCGGGCGTCTCGTCCGCGGCGGCCAGTGTGGCGAGGCCGAGCCAGTATGCCAGCCAGCATACGAGCCAGCCACCGGGGTGCGGGCTCACGCGAGGAACTGCGCGATGGGGCCGGTCTGCTCCATCTTTAGCGAGAGGTCGGGGTCGCCGTAGTGTTTGATGGGGTTGCCGTGGGCGTTGAGGAGGGTGGTGTAGAAATTGCCGAGGGTCTTGTGGCCGGGCTTGCCCCAGTAGGGCAGGCGCACGTAGCAGCTGCCGAGCTTGAGTTTGCAATTCGACCCGGAGAGGACGACGAACGGGAACTCCGTGCCCTGGGCGTGGTGGGTCTCGCCGCTGTTGGGGAAGTAAAAGAGCATCGTGTTGTCGAACATCGTGCCCCTGCCCTCGGGCACGCTTTTGAGGCGGGCGACGATTCTTTCCACGACCTTCATGTGGTGCATCTCGGTGATGCGGCGGATATCGGCGGCCTGGAGGCCACCGATGACCTTGCCGTGGCCGACGTCGTGCATGTTCACATTCTCTCCCTCGATGCCGGGGATGCCGGTGTAGTGGTGGCCGAGCTCGTCCACGGTGAAGGAGACGACGTTGGTGAGGCCGGAGATGAGCGAGGCGAGGAGCACCTCGGCATGGCCCATCTGGCGGTCGAGCGTGGTCATCTTTTCCGCAAGGTATTTGCTGTCGAGCTTGGGCGCGTGCTGGCGGACGGCGTCGGCCATGAGGTCGATCTTCCGGTTGCGCTCGCGGATGTCGTCGA
>JAYUWZ010000460.1:0-1674 GCA_043753265.1 Verrucomicrobiaceae bacterium | reverse complement strand
GCTCCGCCTTGTGCTGGGAAAATACGCGAATGACAAGGTGCGCAAAAAGGTCGCGGACTTGGAATTGGAACGCGGCGCGTGGGAGCCGATTGGCCAGCCGACCGACTATGTGTAAGCGCACCTCCATCCCGGTTTTCCGCCCTGCGTGTTATACCATCTTATGAATAGTCATTTCCAAAACCCCGTATCCCTCAGAAAAGCCGCCTTCCTCGGCGCCGTGGCCTTGGTGGCCGGCTGGGTTTCCGGGTGTTCGTCGCCTCAAATTAGCGCGAGGGCTGTCGTCAAATCCGACGCCTCAGCCAAGGCCGTCCTCCGCTCCGCACAGGATGCGCACGGTAGCAGGAATTTCGCCGGCATGCGGGATATCAGCGTGCGTTACGAGGGGCGCTGGGGTCTCATCGGGCCGCGTTTCCAGCCCGTCCTTTCGGATCGTGGATTTCGCCGCGACTCAGAGGAGCGTCTCATCCTTTCCACCCGGACGCTGGCCCAGGAGCACACCGGGCCCAGTGGGAAGAAGTATGTGCTCCGCGATGCGCGGGGCGTGCAGGTGGCATACAATGGCAGCCCAGCGGCTCCCGGCGAGTCCACGGAGGCCGCGGCATTGGTGGCCGATGCCTACACGATGTTTTTGCTCGGGCCCTTTTATTTCAACCGACCCGGCGTGGCTCTCGCCAGCGATGGCGAGGCCAGCGTGGGGGGCGCGCTATGCGACCGGGTAATGGCGGTGCTGAGGCCCGGTTTTGGCTCGGCCCCGGAGGATCGCGTGTTGCTTTTTGTGGACCGTGCCTCAAAGCGCCTGCTCCGTGTGCGCATGACCCTGAACGGCCTCGATAGCACCCGGGGAGCCGAGGTGGACATTACCTTCCGCAACTTTCGAAAAATCGGCGGTGTCTGGTGGCCGACGGATTTCGATGAGCGAATCCGCGAGCCGTTCGATTTGCACGCCCACCACTGGCGCATCACAGGGCTGGATTTTAACCGCGGCCTGCGTCGGGCAGACTTGGTGCCGGGCCGCTGGAACTCGCGCGCAGACCGCGCTGCCGGCCCTCGGGCCGAACCCGGGCAGCGGAAATGAAAGGGGTGCTGGCTCAGCGCCGCTTGCGTTGTGATGCCTCAAACACGGTCACGGTGGTGATGTAATCCAGCGCGCGCTGGAGTGTGATGTCGCGGGGCTTGGCCTTGGGTTGCTCGCCCTGCGCCTTTTTGAGTTGCAGCTCGCGCATGGCGTCGAGCTCGGGATTCGTGCCTGCGACCAGCGACGCCTCATTCATGCGTGGCCGCTCCTTTTCCTCCACGAGTTGCGCGACCCCTCCATCCACCGCCGCCGCGAGCGCGGCATCGGTCGCCGTTTGCGGGATGGCAATGGTCAGATCCGGCTGAAGGCCCCCTGGAAAGACGGGCGTATTGTCGGGCAGCGTCACCTCACCGATCGCCACGCGCAGCACCTTGCCGCCGCCGATGGAGATATCGTCAAACTGCGCCGCCTCGCCCTGCGTGCGCTGCCCCACCACGTAGGCGCGCAGATGGGTGCGGAGCACTGCAGCGATAATCTCGCCGCTGCCGGCAGTGTCGCCATCCACCAGCACCACGAGCAGCCCGCGCCAGCGCGGTTCGTCGCGCGAGGTCAGGATTTCCTCGTCGTTCACCTTGGGGCGCTTGATGGAAAAAAGGATG
>JAYUWZ010000459.1:0-3879 GCA_043753265.1 Verrucomicrobiaceae bacterium | reverse complement strand
CACCACGGGATACTGCGGCACGTGTGAATGAATATCGATGAGCCCTGGGAAGATCGCCACCCGGTTGGAGTGCAGCCAGCGAATCGGCTGCTCCCGGGGCTTTTTCCCCACGCTCTGGTAGTCCCCCACCTCCAGAATCTTCCCATCGCAAATCACCACCGCTCCATCGCGCCACGTACGCAGCCTGCCATACTCAGGTGAATCGATCAGACAGCCGCGAAGGCCCAGAAGCCGAGATTCGGGATGCATCCGAGAAGCAAGGACTTGGGGCAGATTTTGGCAAACGCGAAATCGCCCGGCAGGTGTAATTACGTGCTATTTGAACGGCTTATAGTAGGTGGGCGATCCATGTCGCTCCCGCCGTTCTCCCCGTACAGGATGCCGGGCCGCCGGCGGAGCGTCCCCCTGACTTGCCTCCGCCGGGCGGCCCGAACCACCCTAACAGATACTCAGACAGAGCTCCCTGGCGTTCGTTCAAAAGGTTTTCAAAAAATCGCTCTGTTTTCCGATTCATCCACGGAAAACCCGATTTTTGATACACAATGTCATGGAAAGAACTCTTTCTTAACCTACCCCAAAAAGGATCTGGAAAAAAGTTCTACAAACTCATCTTTTCCCACCGAACGACCGTCCGCCACCGGGGATCCTGATTTGCATAATAGGTGAACGCCTCGATCACCTTTTCGACATCCGGCGAATCCGCCGCCCGGTAGTGGCGTTCCAATTCCCCTTCCTGGTATTCCAGTTCAAACTCCGAGTACTGGTCACCACAGCACTGCATGTAGATCTGGCTCTCGGAACTCAGAATGAGAAACGCATCCCCGCCGTTGCGCGCGTCGAGTTGCAGGATGGCTGTGCGGATGCCCTCCTCGGTCGGCGCGACGATCTTGGTCGTGCCGCAGATATCGAGCGTGTGAAAAGTCACGATGAAGGCGGATTACCGTGCCGCGAGCGCAAGCGCCGCGCTCCCGATGATTCCCGCATCGTTGCCGAGCTGGGCTGGCACGATGCGTAGTTTTTCGTAAAAGAGCGGACTCGTGCGGTCGCACACGCTGCGGCGGATGGGATCGAACAGCATATCCCCCGCGGCGGCCACGCCACCGCCAATCACCACGGTATCCGGATTCAGCAGCCAGATGGCATTGCTCAGCGCCGCGCCGATTTCGTTACCAAGCATATCCCACATTGCGATGGCGATGCGGTCGCCTTCGCGCGCCAGTTTGTCGAGTTCGCGCGGCGTGCATTGCTCAGCGGAGCGTAGTTTTCCCGAGGCTACGTAGAGCCGTGCGGCACGCTCGCCGATTTGGCGGTTGCCCACGTACACTTCCAAATCGCCCGGCGTGCCATAGACACCACGAGGTCCGTGCAGATCCACGCTGGAGTGCCCCATCTCCCCGGCGGCAAATCGTGAGCCGCGGTAAAGCTTTCCATCGAGGATCAAGCCGCCGCCCACGCCGGTTCCCAGCGTGATGCAGATCGCATTGCGCGCACCCTTCGCCGCACCGTGGCTGAATTCCGCATAGGCCATGGCGTTGGCATCGTTCTCAATCGCCGAGGGCAGGCCCGTGCGGTCGCGCAGCATCTGCAGCATCGGCACATTGTCCCAGCCGGGCACATTGGAAAGCCCATGTACGATGCCCTCCTCGGTATCGACAAAGCCAGGAAGACCCATGCCCACGCCAGCCACATCGGGCTGCACTTCCCGGAGCAGCGCGATCGCTTCAAAAATGGCCTCGAAAAGCGTGCCGTCAGCGAGATGCTTCCGCGTGTCCACCGGCGCGCCGCGATGGGTGATTTTCCCATCGTCGACAATTGCCGACTTGATGCTCGTTCCGCCAAAATCAATTCCGATCGCCTTGTTGCTCATGGGTATGAATTCAGCGCGCAGAGTGGACAGGCACAGGGTGCCGCGTCAATGCGCGTCAGCCGGGAGACGCAAACAAACGTCCAACGCCCAACGCCCAACATCCAACGTCCAATGAAAGGCGCAGAAGATTGCCGCAACTGAAAAGGAGAAGCATCCGCTTTCTCGAAATGCTTACATCTGTCGCTTGCGTCATTGGACGTTGAGCGTTGGATGTTGGGCGTTGGACGTTTAAGATCCTACTTCGCCGCGGAGCTCAAAATCGCCTCCGCCACACTCTTCTCCCCCAGCGGTTTCTTGTCGGGCCGGGCCTTGTCCACATTGTCCCCGGGAAGCTTGTCGGCAAACTGGTCGTCGTCCTTCGCTTCCTTTTTCACCCGAGCCAGTTCAGCCTTCAACTCCGCGAGCTTCGCCGCATGTGCGGGATCGCCTGCGAGGTTCTTCTGCTCCGCGGGATCGGCCACGAGGTCGTAGAGTTCCCATGCATCCTTCTTCCAGTAATGGATGAGCTTGTGCGTAGCCGTGCGCACGCCGTAGTGCGCGCGGGTGTTGTGATGCCCCGGATCGTGGTAGTAGCGGTAGTACATCGACGCCCTCCAGTCGGCGGGCTTCTCACCCGTGAGCACCGGCTTCAGCGAGCGGCCTTGCATATCGGCGGGGATTTTCTCTCCCGCGAAATCGAGGAAGGTTGGCGCAAAATCCACGTTCAGCGCAAAGGCGTCCGCGACTGCACCGGCCTTCACCCCAGGCCCCTTGATCATCAGCGGCACGCGCAAGCTGGGCTCATACATAAAGCGCTTGTCGTACATCCCCATGTCACCGAGGAAAAAGCCGTTGTCCGCCGTGTAGATCACGATCGTGTTTTTCGCGAGGTCGTGCTTCTCCAGGTAGTCGAGCACCTTGCCCACGCCATCATCCACGCTCTGCACACAGGCCAGGTAGTCCTGCATGTAGCGCTGGTATTTCCAGCGCACAAGGTCGTCGCCCGTGAGTTTCTTCACCGTGCCATCCGCCTGCGGCACCTCCACCTCGTTGAGCGCGGAGGCAGACCACTGCTGGCGCTTCGGCCCGGGTGGAATATCCGTCGGCGGCTTCACTTTCAGATCCCGCTTGTTCAGATCCTTCGCGACGGTCTGCTCATTCTCCGGCAGCGCTGCGGGGCGCGTCTCATACTTGTCAAAAAGCGTCGACGGTTCGGCGAAGGTCTTCTTTGAAAACTCCTCGCGGTATTTCTCCGTGGGCGTCCACTCGCGGTGCGGGGCCTTGTGATGCAGGAAAAGCAGAAATGGCTTTTCTTTTGGCCGTGTCTCCAGCCACTCGATGCCGAGGTCGGTGGTGATGTCCGTGGCGTACCCTTTCATGGCGATGCGTCCTTCGGGCGTGAGGAAAGCGGGGTCTACGTAAGCCCCCTGCCCCGGGAAAATAATCCACCGATTAAACCCCACGGGATCGCTCCCAAGGTGCCATTTTCCAACCATCCCCGTGTGATAGCCCGCCGCCTGCATGAGCTTGGAGACGGATTGCTGCGAGCTATCGAACGCATTGAAAACAGGCGACCCGTTGAGATGCGAATACTTCCCAGTGAGCAGCGTCGCGCGGCTCGGCGTGCAGATGGAATTGGTCACGAACGCATTCGCGAACCGCGTCCCGCCCGTCGAAAGCCGATCAAGCTGCGGCGTCTGGTTTACCTTGGACCCATAGCTCGACACCGCATGCGCGGCATGGTCGTCGGTCATGATGAATAGGATGTTCGGGCGGTCAGCCGAATGGGCCGCGGCCGCAAGGGACAGCAGCGCAAGCATTGCAAGGCGGGTCATGGCACAGAGCGTGACACTCCCCGGAATGGCAGGCAACCAGGAAACGAACTGGGAGTTCGCTACTGTGAGCATGCGTACTACCCAGAATTTCAGGGAGATCGATCTTAGTCTTCTCCCCCCTCTAGTTGTCATCCTGAGAACCATAACACGGGGCGTGATTGTTTGTGCGGAGATGACGTGCTTGGTCGTTCGCAGTTC
>JAYUWZ010000458.1:0-3880 GCA_043753265.1 Verrucomicrobiaceae bacterium | reverse complement strand
CCCAGAATTCCTCACCCGAATCGCAGCGCTCCACCTCGAGCAAGAGCACCTTTGCCTGCAGGAGCGCATATTGCACGGACTGCCGGCGGCTCAGCATGCGCTTCACCTTCCGGTGCGCATCGATAAAGGAACTCACCCGATGGAAATGCCGCACCACGCCGAGGGCCATCAGGAAAATCACCCCCACACCGATGGCGATGGCCACAGTGCCGCCTTGATTCCAGTAAATCGTGAGGCCGATGAGCGACAGCACCACGCACACTCCGTAGAGGCCGAAAAGGATGCGGCGTTTGGAAAATCCGAACTCTTGAAGCCGATGATGAAAATGCTCCGCATCCGCGTGGAAAAGCGGGAACCCCCGTGCGGCACGGCGCCCCAGCGCAAAAAGGGTATCGAGAATCGGCAGGCCCAGCCCCACCACGGTAACGAGAAGTACCGCCGCGATGGAGCCTTTGTTGGAACTCGTGAGGGAGAGCGCGGCGATCACAAAGCCGATCAGATACGCACCTCCATCCCCCAGGTAGATCTTTGCGGGCGGAAAATTGAACACCAGGAATCCAAGCAGCGAACCCGCCATCGTGAAGGCGAAGCAGGACACCGAGGAGTCGATGCCGACAATCCCCAAGGTGAGCGCCATGAACATGCCCAGCCCGCCTGCAAGGCCGTCAAACCCGTCGATCAAGTTGACGATATTTGGGATGGCGATGAGCCAGAATATCGTGACCGGACCGGACATTGCGCCCAGTTCAATGCGGCCATAGCCTGGCAGGGAAAACTGCTCGATGCTCAGGCCCAGCGACCACACCAGCGTGGCGGTGCCGATCTGGCCGAGCAGCTTGAGCTTTGCACCTAGCCGCGAAAGGTCATCCCACAGGCCCAGCGAATACATGAGCGCCGAGCCAACGAGGATGGGAAACCAGTCGGAGGAGCGGCCAGGCTGGCGCCAGAGAATGACAATCACCGCCAGCGTGAGTGCAAGCATGATCGGCATTCCCCCGAGTCGTGGAATCGGCGTGGTTTGCTGCTTACGCGCTTCGTCCGCTACATCCAGCCCCACCCCCGCATGCGCCATGCGAATGACCCAAGGCACGGTCATCACCGCGAGGATGAAGCCGAACACAAAGAAAAAGAGGCCGACAGTCATGGGCTACTGTGCAGACGAGGATCGAAAGGGCCGGATTACAGTGCCTCCGGGATTGCCCGTTGAGCGGGTGTCGGATTGCACCGGTGCTGGCGCCGAGACCGCAATGGTCGCCGGAATCGCTGTGGGAACCTCCGCCACCACGGGCGCGGGCTCCCCTCCCCTTGCCACGCGTCTTTCGAGGTCATCGGCCATGCGGCGGACATGTTTGTGCCGGCGGCGTTTGTCCAGGATAGCGAGGCTGTCCCTGTCGTCGCCCCAGCGGAGGATTTCGAGAGTCACCGTGCGCACGCCCCACGCGTTCATCGCAGACTTGCTGGGTTTGTAGAGATCGACCGTGTTGCGCCCGGAGAGCGCCCAGCCGATGTCGTCCACCTCGAAAAGTTCACCCGTCTCCACGATGCGGAACAATGTCCCCGCCGGCCAGCGGGACCAGTCCGCCGCAGCGCTCTTGATTGGCCCATTGCGCAACGGCGTCCCCATGCACGTCTTGCAGCCGTGCTCGATGTGGTCGCTTTCCGTGTGCGTATACGCGGTGGTGCGCACGCGCTGGACGGCGGTTCGCGCCATGGGCTTCTCGTATTTCGGGAGAGAGCGGCCACAAGCACAGAGGAGCACAGCCAGGGCGAGGGCGGCAAAACGGAGCAGTGAGACGTGCATCGAACGAACGTAATAGCGGATCGCTGGCCAGACGCCAAGCGTAGTAAACGCCCCGAATCAAACGTCCAACGCTGAACGCCCAACGTCCAACGCCCAATGGTAAGCGCAGGTCGGAGCGGAGTGGAGCTTTGGGAACGCGGATAGGACGTGTAGGGCGTACAGGAGCGTACAGGACTTATAGGTCGTTCGATTTTCGGAACGGGGGGCGTGAAGAGGGATGCGGGCGTTGCTGCGGCTGGTGCTTCGCACACAGACCGCGCTCCGATCCGCGATGATGGGTGTTTACTGCGGAATCGGAGCCTTCTTCCCGTTCCCGTCAATATTCACCATCACTGCAATCGTGCGAAACACCTGCGCCTGGCTGCGTGCATTGAGACACCACACTGCGACCTGGCAGGACGAATTGCCCACGCTCTCCACTCGGGCATAAATTTTGATGATGTCGCCGTTGCGCACGGAAGAGACGAAATCGAAAGCATCGAATCTGCGGGTGACGAATGAGGCTCCGGGAAAAGTGAGCGACGCAGCGTTGAATGCCATGTCGTCGGCCCACTCCATCATGTAGCCGCCGAAGAGGCCGCCATGGTGATTCAGAAATTCCGGGCGGATGAGCAGTGTTTTCTCGTGTGTTCCGTTTTCGTTGGACTTTCCAGGCAGGGACGTCTCGATGCCTGCAATCTCGCTCAGGCGCGGCTCGTGGCGACCGCCCTCGAATTCGGTGTCGAGCCAGGCCGCGACAATCGCGAGTGCGAGATCCTGGGGAATGAGCCGCTGGCCCATCGCAATCATGTTTGCATCGGTGTGGCGGCGGGCGATCTGCGCCGATTCCACAGACCAGCACAGGGCGCAGCGGATACCGTCCACCTTGTTTGCGGCGATGGCCTCGCCATTGCCGGAGCCGCCGAGGACGATGCCACGCTCGCACTCGCCGAGTGCCACCGCGTGCGCCGCAGGGCCGATGAAGCGCGGATAGTCCACAGGCTCCTCCGAATCCGTGCCAAAATCGTGGACCTCGTGTCCTGCGCTTTTGAGCGTGGCGACGATGATTGTTTTGTACCGAAACCCTGCGTGATCCGAAGCGATGGAAATCTTCACCGGCGCGCAGCATGCCAGACCCGGGATGAAATGTCACGGCTGGCCCGCAAGGCCGGTGGAAACTGCGCGGTGTGTGCGAAAGGGATGAGCCTTTGCTTGCGGGGCGCGCGCCGTGTGCCTAAACCCCGCGCGCATGAAAATTTTGGTCATCGGCAGTGGCGGGCGCGAACACGCGCTTTGCTGGAAGTTGCGGCAATCGCCACGGGTCACCTCGGTGTATTGCGCACCGGGCAATGGGGGCATCGCGAAAGTGGCCACGTGTGTTCCGCACAAAATCCATGAGCACACCGCGCTCGCCGAGTTTGCACGGAGCGAGGGAATCGACCTCACGGTGGTAGGTCCCGACGATGCACTGGCAGCAGGGATCGTGGACTATTTTCAAAAGGAAGGCCTCCGCATTTTCGGGCCTACCGCGAGCGCGGCCCGGCTTGAATCGTCGAAAGTTTTTGCTAAGGAATTCATGTTCCGCCACGGGATTCCCACCGCTGCCAGCGGGCAATTTTCCGATGCCGATGAGGCACGGGCGTTCATTGCGAAGATGCAGACTCCCATCGTGGTGAAGGCCAGCGGCCTTGCGCTTGGCAAGGGCGTGATCATCGCCGAAACCCGCGAAGAGGCAAATGTGGCCATCCGCGAGATCATGGAGGATCGGAAATTTGGCGACGCGGGCTCGGAAGTGGTGATCGAGGAATTCCTGACGGGTGAGGAATGCAGCATCCACGCGCTCGTGGATGGAAAAAACTATCTGTTGTTTCCCAGCGCACAGGATCACAAGCGCGCGCTCGATGGCGACCTGGGCCTGAACACCGGCGGCATGGGCACCTTTAGCCCTGCTGACAAAGTGCTGCCGCCCGCATTGGAAGAGCGCGTGCGCGTGGAGGTGCTCGACCGCTTCATCGCCGGACTCCATGCCGACGGCCTGGATTTCCGCGGCATGCTTTTCCCCGGGCTCATGATCACCGAGGACGGGCTGAGAGTGCTGGA
>JAYUWZ010000457.1:0-1681 GCA_043753265.1 Verrucomicrobiaceae bacterium | reverse complement strand
GCGCGGGTGGCAGTGCCCGATGCTCGTCACCGCAATGCCCGCGCCGAAATCGAGGTAGTGCTTCCCATCCTCGTCCCAAACCTCCGCACCATCGCCACGCGCCAATCGCAGATCAAACCGTCCATAGGTTGGGATGACGAATTGGTCGAAGAGTTCGCGCGTGGTGGTCATTGATTTCAATAGAGCCCCGCAGAATTGCGCGCCCCGCCCGCTTTGCCAGCAGAAAGTGAGGGGGTATGATTGGAGGGCGGGATTGGAAGTGGTGAGTGCGCCAAAGGGGGGGAGCGCGAAGCGGCGTAGCACAGATTTGCAATCTGTGCGGCAGCCGACCGTCCCGGGCGGCTTGTTCAATTCCCCTCAAGGGCCAAAGAGATACCCCGTATTCCGTAAGGTCAAAGAGGCTCAAAGGGCCGCCCACCATCTGGTGCGCAAGAGCCTCTCCCTCTTCTCTGTTCACTCACCATTTCCAAGCACGCCCGTGAGAGGGGGCGGCGGGGGATCTACGGGCGGTCAATTGTCAATGATCTGTCTGTGCCCAATGGCGCAGAATCTGGATTACGGGCGCAGGCGGCGGTTCGCGGGAGGCCCTCCACTTCTGGGAAGCGTATCCAAAATGGTCCCTATCTTATCGGCATGCCTGTCTGTCCCTTTTTGAGATCTGTCGCAGAGCAGAGCGGGATGGCCCTTCAGCCAATCGCGCACTAATAGGAGAGCGGGCATTCTACTTCGGGGCCATGTCCGGGGCCGTATTCTGCTGCCGCAGCAATACCTTATCAATTCTCGGCGGATCGATATCGATGATTTCGAACTCCCATCCCAGGGAGGTCAACTTCTCCCCTTCCTTTGGGATATGGCCGAGTTCCTCCAGCATAAAACCGGCCATCGTCTGGTAATCTCGCTCGTCCGATGGTCTGAAGCGGAGGCCCGGAATCTTTTCTTCAACGGTCTCGATGTGTGCGGTGCCATCCACCAGCCAGGTGCCGTCCTCTCGAATCCTGACATCCGGCTGGGAGCGCTCTTCCTGCGAAGGCACCTCCCCGACAATCGCCTCGAGCACGTCGACGAGCGTGACGACGCCGACCACGCTGCCAAATTCGTCTGCCACGATTGCGAGGTGTTTGCGTGATTGCCGGAAAGTCTCAAGCAAACGCGCCGCACTCTGGGTGGCCGGAACGAAAAGCGGCTCCGTCATAAGGTCGCTAATCTTCACTGGCGAGCCTGCCGCAACGGTCGCATAAATCGATTTGACCGAGACCACCCCCACCACGTGGTCCCGGTTGTTTTGGTAGACCGGGAAGTAAGAGTGGCGGCTCGCGGCAAGCTTGTGCCACGCCTGTTCGTGCGGGTCATCGCGGTGCACAAAGACGACCTTTGGCCGCGGCGTCATAATTTCCTGCACTGATAAATCATCGAGAGCCAGTACGCGCTCGACCATCTGCGACTCCGCCTTGTGAAAAACACCCGTTGCGTGTCCCTCCTGCATCAACATATGCACCTCTTCATCCGTTACCTTTGCGGTGGGCTCGCTTTTGGCACCTAAAACTCGTAGGACAATATCAGACGACCACCCCAGCAGCCTTACTCCAGGCCGGGCAAATTTCGACAGCGTTTTCATCGCTGGAGCGAGCAGGCATGCGAACCGCTCGGGCGAGGAAAGCGCCAAACGCTTCGGCACGAGTTC
>JAYUWZ010000456.1:0-1682 GCA_043753265.1 Verrucomicrobiaceae bacterium | reverse complement strand
GTGCTCGACGGCGAAATCATCGGCCGCGGTCACAACCAGCGCGTGCAGCATGGCAGCGTGATTCACCACGCGGAAATGAACTGCCTGGAAAATGCCGGGCGACTGCCCGCAAAGGTGTACGCGCGCTGCACGCTGTATTCCACGCTGTCGCCCTGCCCCATGTGCAGCGGCGCGGTGCTGCTCTACAAGATTCCCCGCGTGATCATCGGCGAAAACAAAACCTTTCAGGGCCCCGAGGACTACGTGCGCTCGCAGGGCGTGGAACTCGACCTGCGCCAGGACGCCGAGTGCATCAAAATCATGGAAGACTTCATCGCAGCAAAACCGGAGCTCTGGAATGAAGACATCGGCGTTTAAGCTCGGGAACGAGGACAGTCGGAATGCAAAGGAGTTGGCCGCATCCCAGCAACTCCAGCACCCACACGCTTGGCGTTCCTCAGCCACGGCCACCCTCCGACCTGCGCCTTTCATTGGGCGTACATCGACTCTGTCGCCTTCGCCAAGAGTTACCATTGGGATGTTCAGCGTTGGACGTTGGACGTTTTGCAGCGAAAGGAGCCCACGATGAGCGAGGGTGGCAATTCCCGCCGCTCGATATGGATCATCCTGGGCCTCATCATCGGCGCGGTCCTCGGCATCGTGGCCAAGCTCACGATGCCCGGCGAGGAACTGAACTGGACCGTAAAGGAGATCATCGAACCCATCGGCACGGTCTTCCTGAACATCATCTTCATGGTGGTGATTCCGCTCATCTTTTCCGCGATTATTCTCGGTGTGGCGGAGATGGGCGACCCGCGCAAACTGGGCCGTGTCGGCGTTCGGTGCATTGTCACCACGCTAATCTTTTCGGCGGCGAGCGTGATCATTGGGCTCACGCTGGTGAACCTCATAAAGCCCGGCTCCCGCATAGAGCCCGAGGTTCGCGATGCGCTGGTGGCCAAGTACTCTGGCGAGGCCAAACAGAAGGAGGACCAGGCTAAATCCGCAAAGCCACCCGCGACCGCCCTGATCGAGCTGATCCCCCGCAACCCGCTGGAGGAGGCGGTTAATTCCTTCAACCCCGACAAGGCCAAGGGCGGCATGATTGCCGTGATGGTCTTCAGCCTCTTCTTCGGGGTGGCGCTCACCATGATTGCCCCGGCGCGAGCCGGGCCGCTGAAGCTGCTGATGGAGGGTGTGTTCGACGTGTGCCTCACCATCATCGGTTTTGCCATGGTGATCGCACCCGTCTGCGTGGGGTGCCTTGTTTTCTCGCTCACGGCCACGACCGGCTGGGATCTGCTCCGCTCGCTGGGGCTCTACCTCGTCGTGGTGCTCGCCGGCATGGCCATTCACCAGTTTGGCTTTTATTCGCTCGCCCTGCGCGCCGCAGGCCGCTCGCCCATCGCATTTTTCCGCGATGCGCGGGAGGCGCTGGTGACGGCGTTCAGCACTTCGTCCTCAAATGCCACGCTGCCAGTCTCGCTCCGCGTCGCTGAGAAAAACCTGAAGCTGCCCACCAAGGTGTCGCGCTTCGTGCTCACCGTGGGCGCGAGTGCGAACCAAAACGGCACGGCACTATACGAGGGCGTGACGGTGCTCTTCCTCGCGCAGGTCTTTGCCAAGGACCTCAGTATGGCCGAGCAAATCAAGGTGGCGCTCATGTGCATCCTCGCGGGCGTGGGCACCGCAGGCGTTCCCGG
>JAYUWZ010000455.1:0-1684 GCA_043753265.1 Verrucomicrobiaceae bacterium | reverse complement strand
CGGCCGGCGTAGGGATTGTCCCTGCCGGGCTGGAGCGGGACATCGGCGGGCAGCTTGGGGATGGGGAGTTCCTCGCCGGCGTGGGCGGAATCGAGCTTGCCGGGGTAGCGGTGGCCGCCGTTGGCGAAGCCGAAATTGGTCCAGTTGGGGCGCTTCCATGTTTTTCCGCTGGGCTCAAATTTTACATCCTCGTAGACGACGGCGACCTGCTGGTAGCGCGGCGTGAGGTAGTGCACGCGGGCGAGGCCGTTGATGCCGAGACGGGAGCGCCAGTAGAGGGATGCGTAGAGAATCTCGGAGCCGTGCTTGATGGCGACGACGCCGTTTTCCTCGTCGGCGAAAACGGTGTCCGGCTGGTCCCAGGACATGGGCAGGCGATGTGGACTCGCGGGCTGGGCGCGCAGTTTCTCGTAATCGTCCGGCACTGTGAGGAGGCCGTAGTCGGCGCGCAGGCGGCGGTCTTTCACGAGGCTGGCGATGGAGGCGAAGAATTGGTTGTCCGCAAACATCTGCTGGGCCGCGCCGACGGCGTGGGGATCCAGCGTGACGGCGGCTGCGTAGATGCCCGTCTCGTCGAGGCCGCCGCGCTGCGCGTAGGTGATGCCGCCGGGGAAATGGGTGTCGCGCCAGCCGATCCCCGTCTCCAGGCGCATGGCGCGGTGGCCTTCGTCGTCTGCCAGCGGGTAGCGGAAATAGAGACGTGCGCGCTGGAGTTTTGCGATCTGCGCTTTTATTTTTGCGTCGCCCTCCTGTCCCGGGTCGCAAGTGGCTTCGTAGACGTCGACCATCTGGCCGAGGATTTCGCCGTAACCGCCGACGTAGCCGAGCTCGCGGGAGAGGCCTTTTTCGGTGAGCTGAAAGTAGTTCGCGCCCCATGGTTTTTCCGAGCCGGATTCCGTATCGGGGCCGAGCCACGGCGCGAGGCCGAGGCACTCGTAGAGGTATCGGATTGCCTGATCCGCAGGCCATGCTTTCGCGGGATCGATGGCGACCAACGCGCGATGCGAGCGGTAGATATTCGTGTCGGTGAAAATCGTCTGATTGGTGATGGTGCGGCGGTGGGTGCGCAGCCACTCGCGGCTGGCGACGAACATTTCGGACCATGCGGCGCGGCGGGTTTTTTCGCCGTCGAGTTTTGCATCAAGCGCGGTGCCGATGGGCTTGGCGAGCAGACGCACGGCGTCGGCGATGGGGCCGAGGCCGAACCAATCCGGGTTCCACGTGGCAGGATCGCGCCACACGGCGGGGGCGTCTTTTTTCCACGCGGCGTAGCGATCGTCGGCGCTCTTGATGACCTGCTCGATGACGGCGGGGTTTTGGAAGGCGGTGGTCCACTTTACGAAATACGCCCTGGCTAGCAGGGATGCCTGCATCTGGTTTACGGGGCGCTTGGATTTCAGCAGGCCGTCGAGTGTGGCGTTCACGCGCTGTTTCACGGCGGTGAGCACTTCCTCGCCGGGTTGGGCGCGCACGGTTTCCTTGGGGGCCTCGCCCTGTTTCTCGCCGGCGGGCGGGACGAAGCATCCATCGGTATGCGTCGCGAGCCGGTAGATGGCGCGCGAAGGGGTGGTCATCGGCTTTTGGTATTGCTCGAATGTTTTGCCGTATCCCCAGATGGGGCCGCTGCTGCGGATTTCGAGTTTCACCTCGCTTTTGCCGGTGGTGAGATTGCGAGGGAGCGGCG
>JAYUWZ010000454.1:0-1685 GCA_043753265.1 Verrucomicrobiaceae bacterium | reverse complement strand
TTAATGATCACGCTGAGTTGGTCTCAGCGTGCTGTGCCAATGTGTTTCTGGTGCTGGGCGACAAGGTGTTCACGCCACCGCGTGGATCCGGTTGCCGGGCTGGGGTGATGCGGGACTGGGTAATCAAGCGCCGCAAGGTGGAGGAAAAACGACTGCGCCGTGAGCAGGTGCTGGCGGCGGATGAGATATTTCTGACGAACTCGTGGCTGGGTGTGATGCCCGTGGCCACGCTGGAGGGGCGACCACTGGGGCGGCGGAGCATTGGGCCGAAGCTTGTGGGAGAGATTCAGGCGCGTTGGCGGGAGTGATGCCACCTGCCTCCACCCATCTTGACGCAACGCGCATTCCTCGTGATATGCAGGACTCTGCCCGAAAACGTATCGTATGCCCAAGCTCATCGAATTCCGCATCCCATCCGCGCCAAGCTCGATTCAAAAAGGCAGCACGCTCAAGGACCTTTTAAGCGCGGAGGCAGTGGAGTGCCTCGCTCACAATCTTTCCCAAGTCCACCGCCGCTTCGACGCGCGGGCTTTTCGGGAATCCGCGACCACGGGCTTGGATCCTCTGGCAATCCTCGATCGAGGGCGGCATCTCGCAAAGGCACTGCGGGCGCATCTGCCGCCCGTATACGAGGACGCCATACAGGTATTGCTACGTTCGCTCACGCGACCTCTCACGCCGGAAGATCGCCCAGGCCTCGCTGTCTTCTTCTATTTGCCCCACGTGCATTTCGTCGCAGCCTATGGGCTCGACCCCGCAGGCAATGAGGGGCGCGATCCCTTCGAGGTATCCATGCGTGCGCAGTATGAACTGACGCGGCGATTCACCGCCGAATTTTCCATGCGGCCATTCTTGATTCAGTTGCCCGAGCGCACGCTGGAGCGGCTCATGGAGTGGACGCGCGATGCGGACCCGAATGTCCGCCGGCTCTGCTCCGAGGGGTCGCGCCCACGTCTGCCATGGGCTGCGCGCATCCCGTCCCTCATTCGCGATCCGCGCCCGGCCCTGCCCATTCTCGAGGCGCTCAAAGATGACCCCGACGCCTACGTGCGCCGGAGTGTGGCAAACCATCTCGGCGATATCGCAAAGGATCATCCCGCCCTTGCATTCGAGATCTGCGAGCGGTGGATCAGCGGCGCATCCGCCGCCCGAAAACAGCTCATTCGCCACGCCGTCCGCCACCCCGCCAAGCACGGCGTGAAAGCCGCGCTGCGCATCCGGCAACTCGCCGTGTAAGCGGGGTGGCCTAAGCGAAGGGGAGTCACACAGGTTGTTTGTGCATGCAACGCTGCCCGCGAGGGCGGGCGTGCAATTCACCTCACCATGCGCCAAACCTCCATCCTCCTCACCGTCGTGGCAATCCTCTGTCTGCTGGTCACCGCGCGGGCAGCAGACGCACCCACTGGGAAGTTCCGCGCAGGCGCGGCAATGAGCAATATCACCCCTGAGCTGGGTTCTGCGATTATTGGTGGGTTTCTTCCTTTTCCCGCGACGCATGTGCACGACGAATTGCACGCGCGCTGCCTCGTGCTCGATGATGGGAAAACGATGCTCGCGCTGGTCGTGTGCGACCTCCTCGGCGTGCATCGGAGCGTGAGCGTGGAGGCGAGGCTACTCATCCAGGAGGCTACGGGCATTCCGCCTGAGCGCGTCTTGATTTCCGCTACCCACACCCATTCCGCGGC
>JAYUWZ010000453.1:0-1686 GCA_043753265.1 Verrucomicrobiaceae bacterium | reverse complement strand
TAGTAGATTCCACGCTCAAGCGAAACATCGTGATAGGCAAGATCGAGAGATTGGAGCCATGGGTCTGTCCACTCCAAACCCTCCGCCTCGCGAAAAGTATCGAGCAAAAAGCGCTTTGCCGTCCAATCGCACCGGTCGCGGGTGCTCATGGGATCGGATGCGAGATCCACGAGCACCTGCCGCCATTCCTCCAGCACCCAGTCCGCATCGGGGCTGCGGTCGCAGTGATTCTCGGCAGCAGCATACCATTCGCCCTGAATCTCCAGCGCGGAGACGGAGCCGCCTCCCTCGCGGTGCGCGAGCCATTTCCACGCGGGATCGAGGCTGATGGCGCGCATGGCCGAGACAGGGTCGGCGAGGCGCAGATGCGGCGCATGACCTTTCTCGATGAGTTCCAGAGCCAGCGCGGTGGTGCCGATTTTCATCGCGGTGGCCCATTCGGACATATTGGCGTCGCCCACGATCACGTGGAAACGCCGGTAAAGCGCGGTGTCGGCATGGGGCTCATCCCGGGTATTCACGATGGGGCGGCGGTTCATTGTGTCGATGCTGGTGAGCACCTCCATGAAATCGCTGCGCTGGGCGAGCTGGTAGATGCCCGGGCGGCTACGTTCGTCCTCGCCCTCCACTCCGAGTTTTCCCGCCCCGGCAAAAACCTGGCGCGTGGCGAGAAAGGGGATGATCTCGCGCACGATCTTGTCCCACGGTACGTCGCGGCGCATGAGGAAATTATCGTGGCACCCGTAGCTGTGCCCCTGAAAATCGGTGTTGTTTTTGTAGAGGCGGCACGACTGCCCCTCGGGCAGCTTGGCGTTGCGGCGCCTCATGCACTCCTCCAGCACGCGCTCGCCCGCCTTGTCCTGCGCGACGATGTCGCGGAGCGTGGCGCACTCGGGCGTGGAATATTCCGGGTGGGCATGGTCGTTGTAAAAACGCGCGCCATTGGAGAGCACGAGGTCGCTCTTTATCTCGGCAAAGGAGAGGTTGCGGTGCTTGTCGAGCTCGTAGTATGCGGCCTCGTCGGTGTCCTGCCGCAGTTCCTCGGCGCGGAAGCCCCGGGCGTCCTGGTGGGGATCCTCCCCCTCGTAGTTCCACTTCATGTGCGCGCCGTGCTCAGTGTAGCAGCGCACGATGGCAATGCTCTCACGGACCACATCCACATCGACCATGCCGTCCACCGTGATTCCGTATTCCGTTTCGAGACCGAAGACGCGTTTCATGTGGGAATACCATGGCGCAGGGTCGGGGATCTGTCAGGCGTTGTTTCTGAGACGCGAGACGTTGAGACGTGAAAAGTGGAGAATATCAAGGCTCTCTGCCGCGATTTGCCTACTCCCGCGTGGTGCGGCCGGTGAGGCGTTCGTCGAAAGCGAGAAACTCCTCGGAGGAAATGAGTTCCTGCTCCAGCAAATCGTAAATGATGTCGGATCGTTCCTTGATGGTGAGATGATTGTTCCTCTCACGCGAAAGGCGGCCGATGGTGGCGAAGACACACAGCACGACAATGACGCCGGCCCCTAAAAGCATCACGATATCTTCCGTAGCCCACCACGCCGCGACACCAGCGAGACCAGCAATCGGCACGCCCACCCGGATCCAGCCGAGCCATTTCCGGCGCGGCAGGTCGAGCAGTTCCTCCAGTCGCTCAGCCCGCTGGTAGGCAAAAGCCTCGTCATCAATCATCCC
>JAYUWZ010000452.1:0-1686 GCA_043753265.1 Verrucomicrobiaceae bacterium | reverse complement strand
GTCGCGCCTAGGGTTGCTGCTCGGCTCCGCTCGCACCCTTCGGGCTGCCTTCGGCAGGCTTTCTCGCTCCGCTCGAATGCCACACGCACTCCAAGGCGTGCAGCTCGTATCGGAGCTTGGCTCCGACTTCGTAACCGCCCCTTGTTTCCACCGTTGGCCATAAAGCGTTGTATGCGAAATCTCACCGCTAGCAGCACCGGTTCGGCGACTGGAATTGCCGATCGGTCGCGCTGAGATACACGTTGCGCCGCGCCTTGGCCGGGTCCTTCGCGCACTCGCAGGCCTGCACCTGCCGTTCGCGTTCGATGGCCGCTTCGCCACTCAGTTCCTTGAGCATCAGCGCGCCCAGCGCCACTGCGCCCAGCACGGGCGTACCGCCTGCGGCCACGGCCTCTGCGGGCAGATAGACTGGCTCGGTTTCAGTCAGCGTCGGAGGCTTCGTCCCGCGCAAAAGCTTTGCCCATTCAAAGAAACTCGTCACGAGGACCGTGAAGACCATCGCGAGGAAAAAGCCCGTCACCGCCACGTTGATGTATTGGTTCCGGAGCTGCTTATTCGCAGATGCCAGCGCGCCATTCGCCTTCGTCAAAGCAGCGGCATCCGCCGAGGCCGTTGCGGCCTGCACCGCGGCCTCCGCCTTGGGGATGTCCTTGGCCTTGATGTCCCCGGCCTTTGCCAGGAACCCGATGGACGGTTTCTCGTGCCAGATCTTTTGCACGCTCGCGGTGATGGTCACAACGAGCAGAAAACACAGTGGCAGAAAGGTCACCAGCGCGATGCGTGGACGTTTGCGCGTGATGCCCGTCTTGAGCAAAATCGTAGTCGCAAGACACAGCGCGAGCCCCGCGAGGAGCTGGTTTGCGATGCCGAAAATGGGCCACATTGCCTTGATGCCGCCATCCTTGTCATACACTGCGGCGATGAGGAAATAACCCCACAGCGCCACGATGATGCCGCTGGCCAGCACGTTGGCCCAGATGCTCTGCACGTTGCCAAACTTCGGCCACATCTTGCTCAGCGAGCCCTGCAGGAGATAGCGCCCCACCCGCGTTCCCGCATCGAGCGTCGTGAGGATGAACAACGCCTCAAACATCAGCGCAAAATGATACCAGATCCCCAGCCATTCATTGCTGAACAGGGGCAGCCGGGCAAAAAGCTGCGCCATACCCAGCGCTAGGGTGGCGGCCCCACCCGTGCGGCCAAAGAGCGTGTCCTCGTGGACGTCCTTCGCCAGGCCGTTCATCTCTTCCACCGTCACCGGGAAGCCCGCAGCCGTGGCCTTGGCGACCACCTCGGCAGGCGGCCCCGCCATGTTTACGCTGAGATACTGCCCAGGGGAAAGCGTGCACGCCGCGATGAGCGCCATGATTGCGACCAGCGACTCCAGGCACATCGCCCCATAGCCCACGGGGCGCGCAGTCGTTTCGCGGGTGATAATCTTGGGAGTGATGCCACTTGCGATGAGCGTGTGAAAGCCGCTGATCGCCCCGCACGCGATGGTGATAAAGCAAAAGGGAAATAACTTCCCGGGGACCACCGGACCCGAGCCGTCGATGAACTGCGTCACCGCGGGCATGCGCAAATCCGGCAATATCCAGAGCGTGCCCAGCGCGAGCGCGATGATCGTGCCGAGCTTCATAAAGGTGCTCAGGTAATCGCGCGGCGCGAGCAGGAGCCACACCGGCA
>JAYUWZ010000451.1:0-1686 GCA_043753265.1 Verrucomicrobiaceae bacterium | reverse complement strand
CACCCATGACGAGAATCGCTTCCGAAGCGAACCCCCAAACCCGCTCGAGCGAATTCTCAAACTTCACTGCCCAAGCGCCTGGCTCGGTGCTAAGGTTTTGCAGAGCATGTCCATTCCTTCGCCAGAAACGGGACCCGATCGCGCTCCTTCCATCATGGCCACCATTGGCCGGAAGGTGTTTCCGCGACGCCTCGTCACTGGGCTCGTCGCCGTGGGAATAGCCGCCGTGATGGTCGAGCCGGCACCATTCTCCAGGCGCAGCGCGCTTTGGCTGCTGCTCATTGGCGCAGGCCTCTTTCTGCGCGCGCTGGCATCCGCAAGCGCGGGTGCCCACACCCGCGATGCCAGCATCTCCGCGCCGTGTCTCGTGACTGGCGGACCGTATGGGCATGTCCGGAACCCCATCTATTTGGGAACGATGATTCTCGGGGCCGGCATGGTGGGTCTCATCGGCGACTGGCGTTTGATTCCCCTGCTCGTCATCGCTTGCGCGTTTCTATACGCCACGATCATCCCTGCGGAGGAACAGTTTCTCGCCACCAAGTTTGGAGGAGCCTTTGACGCCTATCGCAAAGCGGTCCCCCGGTTGATTCCAAAATGGAGCCGCTGGGAAAATGCCGTTCGCCTTCCGCTGGCCTGGCGAAACGCCCGGGGCGAACTCGGCATCTCCGCAATCCTCGTTGTCATCTACGCATTGCTCCACGGCTCCGCCTGGGTGCGCTCTTAAAATTCCTTCTCCCAACCCATCTCGCTGCGAACCGTAAATCGTATATCCCCCGCCCATGCATCCAGCCCCGCCCGGCCCGGCGATGGTTGTGTGGGGAGGCGGTGCGGATTTGTGGGCAAAGCTTCAAGGCAGGCATTGCCCACAGGGCGTTTGAGTATCCGCACCGCCACCCCAACTCTTTTCCAAACCCACCACGCCAGGATTCCTCAGAAAACGGATTGTGACTGTCCCAGATCTGCATACTATCCAAGTCCCCGCTTGATCTCGACCCACTCCAGCGAAGCCTCAGTCGATGCCGCTTGCGCAAGCCTCGCGGAATGGCTTCGCGTTCCCCATCGCGACCCTGCTTTGCCCACAGGCCAGGCATCCGAAGTCGCCGCCCACTTTCTCGCAAGGGTCCGCGATTCAGGCTTCACATTGGAGCTTGTGAACGATGGAACCACCGAGGCCCCAAAATGGGTCGGCCATTGGGCTTACCGCGGCAGCCAGCTCGAAGGGTTCAAGCAGCCTCCGTATCAATCCGGGGAGGACGACGCCCGCATCCACGCCTGCGCCGCCTTGCTGCGCAACGAGTGGTGCAGGAGCCGCATTCCCTAGCCTCTCCATTCGCTACTCGAACACTGCCTGGATGGCGTCCTGAAAAACCGGGTCTGCCGACGCGGCGAGATACACGTCGTCCTCGGTGCGGCGGTGGTTCATCAGCAGGTGATAGGCGGCCAGTGCCTCAAAGCTCGCGTTCAGCGACCCAATCATCGGCACATACGAGCTTCCGTCCGCCTCGATGTTCTCCACCAGCCCCCACGGCGGCATCCACCCGCGGGACTCCATTTTCGCGAGCAGATCGTAGGTCGATGAAGGATCCTTCTCCATCAGTGCCGACATCAGCACGTAGTGCGGAAAGATGAGGTTCTCGCCAGCGTCCTCCACTCCCCCGACATGGTAGCCCCTGCCCCGCGCTC
>JAYUWZ010000450.1:0-3901 GCA_043753265.1 Verrucomicrobiaceae bacterium | reverse complement strand
CGACATATTTCCACTCGTTGACATCGGCACTCACTTTGGACTGGCCAACCTCTCATGCCCTGGCGTATAATGAGTATGAGCACGAGCTTCCTTCGCCTATCAACACTTGCCGCAGCGGCGTCGTTTTACGCTGTCGCTCCCGCCGCCTTCAGTGCCGATTACGAAACCGCTCCCTACGAAGTGATTCGCACGGATGGTGAATATGAGGTTCGCGACTATCCTGCTCTCACCGTGGTAAAGACAGAGAGCAGCGGAAAGAATCGCGATGGCGCTTTCATGAAACTCTTCCGATTCATCGACGGGGGGAATGCGGCCTCCCAGAAAATAGCGATGACGACACCTGTCTTTATGGAAGGGAAGGACATGCTTTTTGTAATGCCCAAGGCGGCGAGCGCTGCGACACCTGCACCCAAAGGCACGGACGTGCGGGTGGCCACCAAACCGGCGGCGCGATACGCTGTGTTTCGCTACGCGGGCTGGAGTTCGGCAAAAAACGAGGCAGCAGCATTGGAGCGCATTCAGGCCTGGGTGAAGGCGAGCGGACTGAAGACCGCCGGTGAGCCGGAGCATGCCTACTACAACCCACCTTGGACGCCCGGCCCCATGCGGCGGAATGAGGTCTTGGTGCCGGTGGCGAAGTAACGAGGCCGAAAATCGGGAGGAAGACCCCACAATAGGCATAAATGACGAAGTCATAGATCCTATCCGTGAATGGCGCTAAGATAAGGCCGAAACTCGCGCACAAACTTAACTGCACCTCCGAAACGAGCAGAGCACATGGAGTGCGCGTGGCAAGCGTCAGCGCGACACCGCCTTCGGATGGGATTGCAGGTGTGGAGGGGCTTACTGAGCGATGGAGGTGTCGTTTCGATTCACCGTTAGCTGCCAGGTTGAACCAATATGCGCAAAGCGAAGGCGGTGTCGCGCCTTAGAGCTTGCCACCGCACTCCATGTGCTCTGCTCGTTTCGGCGCTTATCTTAGCGCCATTCTCCTATAAGTCCTATCCCTCCTATAGTGTGCTACTTCAGGCTCTCCAGTTCCTGCCAGCGTTTGTAGAGGCTTGCGACCCGGGCTTGGGCTGACTTTAGCTTTGCCTCCATGGTGGGGAACTCCTTGAAGCGATTGGCAAAAAACTCCGGGCTGGCCAGCAGGGCCTCCGTCTCGGCGACCTCGGCCTCTGCTGCGTGGATGGTGTCCTCAATGGTCTCAAGCTCCCGCTGCTCCTTGTAGCCGAGGCGGCGTGCCTTGGGTTTTGCAGGCTCGGCCTTTGCGACGACCACCGGCTGCACCTTCGCAGCGGCGAGGGCCTGGGCCTTCTTTTCCAGATAGTAGTCGTAATCGCCCGGCGTGAAATCAATTCGCCCCCCTTCCTCGAAAGCGAGGATGTGCGTGCAGACGCGGTTGAGGAACCAGCGATCGTGGGAGACCACCAGCGCGCACCCCCCGAAAGTAGCGAGTCCTTCCTCAAGGATTTGCAGCGTTGAAAGGTCGAGGTCGTTGGTGGGCTCGTCGAGGATGAGCAGGTTGCCACCACGCAGCAGAATCTTTGCAAGCGTGAGACGGGAGCGCTCTCCACCACTGAGCAGGCCCACCTTGGAATTGATGGCATCGTCGGTGAAAAGAAAGCGCCGCAGGTAGCTGCGCACGTGCAGCTTCTCTTCGCCCAGCACCACCCAGTCGCTCGTTCCCGCAACCGCCTTGAGCACGGTGTCCTCACTGGCGAGCACCTCGCGGTTTTGATCGACGTAGTTGATGATGGTGCGGTTGCCGATGATCACCTCGCCCCACGTCGGTTGCAGCTCGCCAAGAATCATCTTGAGCAGGGAGCTCTTCCCCACCCCGTTGCGGCCCACGATGCCGATTTTTGCGCCCTCGGGGATATTCAGATCGAGATGATCGAACAGCGTGCGGTCGCCGAGGCGGATGCCCAGGTTTTTGATTTCGATGATCCGGTTGCCCAGCTTTGGCGGCGGAGGGATGATCATGTCCATGTCTTCCTCGCGCGCGGGTCCGTCCTGCGCGGCCATCTCGTGATAGCGGGCGATGCGGTCCACGCTCTTCGTGCGGCGGGCGCTCGGCCCCTTGCGCACCCACTCAAGCTCTTTGGAGAGAAACTTTTGGCGGCGGCGCTCGGAGGATTCATCCCCCGCCTCGCGCTCGGCCTTGATGGCAAGGAACTGCGAGTAATTGCCGGCGCAGGAGAAGAAACGCCCGGCCTTCAGCTCCACGATGCGCGTGGCGACGCGGTCGAGGAAGTAGCGGTCGTGGGTCACGAAAAGGCACGTGCCTTTGTAGGAGCGCAGAAAGTCCTCCAGCCACTCCACGCTGCGGGTATCGAGATGGTTGGTCGGCTCATCGAGGATCAGCAAATCTGGCTGGCCGATGAGTGCGCGGCACAGTGCCACGCGGCGCTTCTCACCGCCGCTGAGGCCACCAGCTAGACGCTCGATATCCGGTGCGTGCAGATTTGTGACCAGCGAACGCAGGCGGGAATCAAGGTTCCAGCCATCGTGGCGCGAGATTTCATCGAGAAGCTCCGAGGAACGCGCCGACTCTGGCGGCACACGATCATATTCCTCGAGAAATGCGCGAACGTGCGCTGCGCCATTGAGAATGTTTTCCTCAACCGTTGCGGCATCATCGAGCCCGAACTCCTGAGGGAGCCAGCCTGTGAGTGCGCCACGCTGGCGCGTCACCTCGCCGCCGTCCGGCTCGAGTTCACCGGCTGCGATGCGAAGGAAGGTGGATTTGCCGCAACCATTGCGCCCCACAAGGCCGGCACGCTCACCCTCGTGCAGGGCAAGAACGGCGGAATCGAGCACCGTCTGGACGCCGTACCGGACGACAAGACCATTGGCGCTGAAAATTGGAGTAGCATTGGACATCATCTCTCTATGCGCGAATGGCGCACAGCACGCAAGGGAGGTATGCGAACCGACGCAAATGGGGTGCGATTTAAACCGATTCAGACCCGGTCCGCGCGAGCAGGAGCGCGGGTTTGAGTGTGAGCGCCGCCACTGGGAGCGCCCATGTCCTCAGCCCAAAAGGACTTCAATCCGGACGAAGGCCATTGCGGTCCCGCTTGAACTAGCGCTCCCTACGGGCGGCGAAATGTCAGAATAGCTTGCGTACCATCCGAGCAGATTACCTGGCAGCATACATTTCCGTCGCTGTCAAACTGGCGGCTCTGTCCGGTGACCCCTACCACCGTCTTGAAAACGTTAATGACCGTCACCGTCCGGGTTAGGCCGCCAATTTTCATTTTGGCGCCTTTTCGGAGCAGAAGCTCCAAACCACCCGCCCCGTCGCCCGCCCACAAGCCGAAGTTGTTTGCTGCCGTGATTCCAGTGCCAGCCACGGTCGCCGTAAAAACGACGCCCCCCGTATCGGGTAGGACGAATTGCCTGAAGACGGTGAATTTTGCACCACCGGCCACTCCGGGCGCCACGTCTCCTTGTCGCGCCTCCAACCGCAGGCCGGAGCCGGTATCCGACCACAAGCCCGCGGAATTGGTGACGAGGACGCCACCCAAGCCCACCTTCATTCTCGCGAAAAAGGCGAGGGATCCGCTAGGGCTCTGAACCGGATCGCTAATCGTGGCAAAGACCGCGCCGTTTATCCCCGGGGCGCCGAAGGTCCTTTGCGCCACCAAGCCGTTTACGCCGGCCGCTTGCTCAAAAATGGCGAAGGCACTGGCGGCCGTCACCCCCCCAAAATTGGGCACCAACTTGCCGACGAAGGAAAAGCGGTTCGCTTGCTCAGAAGTGCATGCCGCTCCAAACCCCAGAAACACGGCCCCCGGGAGGGCATTGCCGACGGCACCGCTTTTTTCAGCGCGCACTACCGGTGCCATGCCGGGTTCGACACCCAGAATGGCAGTAAATCCATCAGTAAACCGGG
>JAYUWZ010000449.1:0-3903 GCA_043753265.1 Verrucomicrobiaceae bacterium | reverse complement strand
GCCATGGAATCAAGCAATGTGTCGCGAATCAGCTGGAGCCGTTCGCGTTGGAGTTTCATGAAAGGAGTCAATTTGACGGGCGGCTTGGGGGCCGGTTTTCCACTGGTGGGTTTCACTTCACCTGCGTGCGACTCCGACTGGTTCTTGGCAGGCGCTTTGGGCGCAGGCTTGGAGGCCTTCGCGGGTGCGGCGGGCTGCGATTTACTGACTTTTTTCGGCTGCGATTTAGGCATAGTTACAAGTGCTCCGGAAAGAAAAGGGCGGGAGAGATACGCATCCACCCCCTTGGGTGCAAGGGGGAAATCACAGCATTTTCAATACAGAGGGTGGAGACGTTGGAGAAAGGACCCCGAAAAGGGAGCTCTCTTGGAAGGAATTTACCTATGAGCTGGCACTGCCGTACTGGCGCAGGCAGGCCTTCCACAGGACCCGGGAGCCGGCTACGACCAGCACAGTGCCCGTCGCAAGGGCGAGGAGGCCGGGCCATGGGGACTCAAAGGGGCGCACGAGCACCTGGGCGGGGGCGCTGGATACCCAGATGACCGGGATGAGCCACGTAAACATGAAGCGGAATACGCCGCGGAAGACTGGCTCCGGGATGCGGCCAATCATAAACAGGTTGAAGTAGCCGTTCACAAATCCCGCCCGGATGCTCCAAAAGCTGATGCACGCCAGCGAGAACAGCACCGCGTAATGCACCGCCACCCCGAACCCGATGGCCAGCAGCGCCAGCGCAACCTGCCCGAAACCCGGCACGATACCGAGCTTGAAGAGGGCGAAGACCACAATGCCGAGGCTCACGAGTGAATTGACGAGGGAATCGAAGCCGATCTGCTTCGTGCTCACGGCGAACTGGGCGTCGATGGGCTGGGTGAGAAAGATGTCCAGCTTGCCAGTGCGCACGAGTTCCGGGAGGTGCGAGAGGTTTATGAAAAAGAACGCCTGGAAAAACTGCGTGACCACCTGGTGCACGCCCACGAGCGCGACGACCTGCCATTTCGTCCATCCACCGATCTCGTTCACCTGGCCGTAGAGCACCTCGATGAAAATGAGCTGCCCCATGAACCACAAAAGCTCCACCACCATCCAAAGCACGAAGTTGGCCTTGAAATTCATCTCCCGGATGAGGGAGTTGCGCACGAGCATGCGGTAAATGGTGAGATAGCGGCTCATGCGATTGCTTGCTGGGGGATGAACCGCCAAGATGCCAAGACGCCAATGAAGGAACCACGGAAGCTCGAAGGCTGAGCTGCTTTCACCCCGGAGGGGTGACGGATACCAGCCGGGGGTATACGGCTCGGACGTATTTCCTCGTTCGTTACCATTCTCACCCCCGGAACGCGGCCCAAAAGTTCGCACCCAGGATGGGGTGCCGGAAGCGAACTCTTGGCGACCGATTGAAAATGGGTGCGGCTGAAAGAGCGAAAGAGCGAACAATGATACGCCAGTTCTTGGAGTGCGGCAGCCCTCTGCCGCTTTGGATTCCGGGCTAAGGAGGAAGGGGGTTGGGCTGCATACCGCGTACGAAAACTTCGGGCAGTCTTCCTTCCGCCCCGCCCGCATTCCTGCCCGCCTCTCAAAGCGGCAGAGGGCTGCCGCACTCCAAGAACTGGCGTAGTTTTTGACGGACCTTTCGAGGGCAGTTCGCGATCCAACTGGCGCGCACCGTCGCTGCGTGAACAAAGCATTTTTGAAAGATGCATTTCCATCTTCATTATCCCCCCACGGCCTGGTATCTGCGAATGCCGCGCCGCCATAGCCACACTGCAAAGAGCCACATGACGACCACCCACCCTGCCTGGATGGCGAGGCCCTCGGCCAGCGCAGTGCCCTTTACTCGGCCCATGAGCACTTGTACTGGGAAGTAGAGCTCGTAGGTGAAGGGTGCCCATTTCACAAAACCCGAGAGCCAGCCGGGCAGCATATCGAGCGGGAAGATGCGGCCGCTGAGAAAGTACTCAAACGAGTACATGATGAAGATGACCGTGGAGATTTCTAAAATCCAAAACGCGAGCATCGCCAGCGCATACGCGAGGAAGAACTGGATGAGCGCGGCCATGGCAGTGCTCAGCGCGAATACGAAATAAGTGAAGGCATCGCTGGGAAAGCTGAGATGCTCGCGCAGAAAGAAAAACACGAGCGCCACGCCGGGCATGATGATGAGCGTGTAGACGAGCCGGTAGCCCGCGTAGAGCGCGAACCGGTAGGCGAGGTAATTGAGCGGCTTCAGCAGCAGAAAGCTGAGCCGCCCATCGCGGATGTCGCCAGCGATCTCCCATTCATCCTCGGTGGGCGTCACGAGGTTTTCCACAAACACCGTGACCGCGAAATACATGATGAGCGCGCTGAAGGTGTAGCCTGCGAGCTGCTTCCCGGCCTCCTCGCCATACATGGAGCGCCACAGGAAAATGGTGGCCACGAGCGGCACAATGCCGAAGAGCGAGCGCAGCACGAAGTTCCAGCGGTAGACGAATGTCTTCTGGATGCCGACCGTGAAAACCTTGGTGTATTTGGCCAGGGTCATGAGGTTTTGGCGGCGAGTTCCGTGGCGAGGCGGATGGCAGCGATCATGCTATCCGGCCGGGCGATTCCCTTCCCTGCGATGTCGTAGGCGGTGCCGTGATCGGGCGATGTGCGCGGCCATGGCAGGCCGAGAGTGACGTTCACGCCCTGATCAAACGCGTGCAGCTTCAGCGGGATGAGGCCCTGGTCGTGATACATGCACAGCACGCCATCGAAATCGCCCGCGACCGCGCGATGAAAAAGCGTATCCGGCGAATGCGGGCCGCTAAAGCCGGGCAGATCGCGCATCGCCGGGGCGATGATTTCGATTTCCTCTGTGCCCATGTCGCCGCTCTCCCCCGCGTGGGGATTCAGCCCTGCGACCGCGATGCGGGGCGGCCTGCCCAGGCGCAATGCGAGAAAGCGCTCCAGCAATTTCCCCACGCGCACAATCTCCGGTCCACGGAGCAGGCCGGGGACGTCCTTCAGCGGCACATGCACGGTAACGAGTGCCACCGTGAGCGCCCCGCCAGTGAGGCACATGGCGAAGTTTTCCGTGTTCCAACGGTGGGCAAAAAATTCGGTCTGCCCTGGAAAGTTAAATCCCACTTTGTGCATCTGCGCCTTGCTCACCGGTCCGGTGACCACTGCACAGACCTCCCCTTCGCGAGCGAGGCGGGCGGCTTTCTCCATGGCTGCCAATGCAGCCTTTGCGGAAGCGAGAGTGGGCTTGCCGGGTTCCGCAGAATCGGTGTCGCCGATGAGACGATACTCAAATGCGGCATCCAGCTTTCCGCTCGCCAGCGCCGCCTTGGCCACCTCCGGGCCGATACCGGCGGGATCGCCGATGGGTATCGCGATGACGCGCCGCGGGTTGGGAGTATTTGCCATGCCGCTTTGAGCGTGCGCCCCCCCGGGCAGCGCGCCTAGAAAATTTTGATGTAGGCCTTCTTGCGCAGTTTGGTGAGCCAGGCCTGCTGCATCTTCTGCCGCTCCTCCTGCATGAGCCGGCGCTCGATGTCGTTGCGCATTTCGCTCAGGGGCTTGGTCACGCCGCCCTTCCGCGATTCCACAAGCAGGATGTAGTATGAGCCGTCCATCGCGATGACATCGCTCATCTTGCCGGGCTTCAGTGCAAACACGAGGCGCTCCATGTTGCCGTTGAGGTCGCCGCGCTTCACCCAGCCCCAGTCGCCGCTGTTGTCCTGGTTGCTGTCCTCGGAGTAAATCCGGGCCATGTCGCCAAAGTCCGCGCCGCCCGCGATTTTGTCCCGGATTTCCTGGATGAGCTTCCGCTTCTTCTCAGGCTCCAGGCCTGCCACGACCTTGATCATCTTGAGCTTGGCCTCGTCGCCTTCCGTCCACTCCTGCGAGTGCTGGCGGTAGAAGGCCTCCACCTTG
>JAYUWZ010000448.1:0-3904 GCA_043753265.1 Verrucomicrobiaceae bacterium | reverse complement strand
GCGGAAGGCGCATACGCTTTCCGGCAGCCGGAAGAACTGGCCCGTGGGGGCTGGCTACGAATCGATGGCGCCCTACCGACTTTCGGGCGCTGCTCGTTGTCGAGGGAGGCCCTGACTATCTCGCGGCCCTCTGTTTCCCCGCAAGTAGCGCTAGTTGCTGGAGCGGGTTACCGTAGCCTGCCACAAAAGGCCTTCCGGCGGACCGCAAAAGGGCTGCTGCCGAAGCATAAAGCGGGTGACGGTGGGGTTCAGGGAATGGTGTGGAAACCGCAAGCGCCGGGGGACTCCGCCTAGAAATTCTTGTCCGGATTAATAAGGGGCGCGAAGTTCCCAAAGATCTTCGTGGTGGTGAGCACGGGGTCGCCGGGGCCGCCGTCGTAGAGGCCACCGCCGTTGGTCTTGGCGATGTTGCCGGTGATGACGGAGGTCTTGATGGTGAGTCCTCCGAAACTTGTTCGAGGTGTCCGGGCTTGGAATTTGGAATCTGCCATCGACCCTCTCACGGATGGCGTTCACCCACACCGTAGAACGCCCGTAAACGGCTCTATACGCCTCACCAGCGCGTCGGATGATGGATGACCCGGAAGTCGTATCGAGAGGCACCCTAACCCAAGTTCGTCAGCAAACATGACCGGAAAGGGATAGCGACAGAGAAGAGCGGGTTTTCAAAGGGGATTCCTCTCCACTATAATCACCGATATTGTCCTCTGTCACCAGAGGCTCACGCCTCGGACTCCGCGGGTCTGCCTGAAAGTCGGCTAAAAGGAAGTCCCTAAACTTTTTCATAGCCCGAGTCTCATTCCGCATGGCGACCAAACGAGGGGGCGCTGTTCTACGTCTGGTATGCCCATCCAGGAGTCGCCTGTAATGCAGTCGGGCGTTAGTAGAGCGCTTGCCAAAAGTAATTTCCGGATCGTCGTCTACCGCCCTGCCGGGGCTTGGCAAATCTCCCAGACTACCGGTGGTTTACGCCGCCGGCTAAATTCTAAACGGCCCTCCGGGCATGCCCGCAATCGGAAACAATTTTTAGCTGCCGCTCTACTAAGCGGGGAACGTTGGGCTGCGGACACCTGTCTCCCCTAGATCACCGCTAGGAAGCGCGGGTCGGTGAGCGCGTTCACGATAATGCCTGCCACCTTCGGCTTGGTCTTGAACTTGCCAGCTGCGATGTAGCTGGCGGAGTCCATCTGGCCGCTCACGGCGAGCGCTGCGATGGTGTTCAGCGCCTGCGCCTGTGGCGTGGCTCCAAAGATGGTGTCGTCGGCGTCATTGAGCACGGCGTCGTTGGTCACGAGACCGGCAGCGATGGTGCTTCCTGTCACGTTGCCCGGGGTTTTCTTGGTGCCCACGGTGACCTTGCCGATGCTACCGGCGCTGAAGGTATCGTTGCTGCCGCCCAGCGCGAAGTCTGCGCCCAGGTCGGCACCTGCCAGGATGGTCGAATTCGTGATGCTCTTTGCGACAGTCACGGCGGCGATCTTTGCTGCAACAAAGCTGGCCTCGGTGATGCCGCCTCCGGTTCCGGCTTTGTTCACCTTTACGGTGAGCGCACCCGCGTTTCCCAGCACCCGCACATCGCCTGCGAAATCTCCGCCGGTGATGGTGAGGGCGGCGAGCGCGCTGGTTTTGCCGAGCGTCGCCGCCGGGGTGGACGAATTGATAAGGCCGGAGAAACTGCCCCCGGTAATCAGGATGGCTCCGTAGTTGCGGGCATCCAACTGGCCGGACACACCGCCTGCCTTGACGATCAATTTAGTCACCGCGCCAGTGGCGCTCAGGTCGGTGTCGAAGCTGCCGCCGCTGACTGTGATGGGGCCAAAGCTCGCTGCGTCCCAGTTGCCCGAATCTACGCCACCCTTGATGAGCACCAGTTTTACCGCACCTGTGATGTCGAGGTCGGAATTCATGCCGCCGACGGTGGTCATGAGTTTGGTAAGCGCGGCCGCCTTGATCACGCCATTGCCAATGCTCGCAGCCTTCAGGGAAGTGAGCGAGCCCGCGGTGGTGATATCGACGCCATCCACAATGGTGCGGGCGGTGATGATGGTCTTTCCGAGTGCCGTGCCGCCGATGGAAATTGCAGGCGTCGCGAGGTGCGGCTCGGGTGCGATGAGATCGCGGACGGTGATGGATTTGGTGCTGCCTGTGGCCGCGAAGCCGTCGAGCGTGAGGTCGCTTTGCTTTGCGGTAAAGGCGCCCAGTGCCCCGGCAATGTCGACGGTGCCAATCTTTACGATTCCGTCGCCGCCGTTCTTATTCTTCTTCACCGTGACGATGAGATTCGATTTCGCGTCGGTGCCTGTGAGCAGGATGCTGTCGATGGCGCCTTTCCCGTCTCCGTCGGGGTCGTCGAGAATCACGCCGCCCTGGCCATTGCCTGTGAGGCGCACCGTGGCGATGTCGCCATCGGCGTCGGTGATAGTCACCTTCGTGGTTTTGTTGAGTGGGAGCGCGTTGAAATCCACGGTGGTCGTGGTGTCGGCGACGAGCGGGAGATCCTCGGTGAGGCCCACGCGATCTTTCGCCACGGTGGCAAAGCCGTAGGTATGGCCATCCTCGCCGCGGAAGCTGATGGTCGAGCCGGTGAAATCATTGAGGAACAACGTGAACTGGCCGCCGTTGTCGGACACATAGATATCCACGTGATCCACACCCGAGCCCGCGCCGTCGCCGCTCGTGACGCTCAGCTGTACGCGGGGGGCTGGGGTGGTGGCAGGCAGCGTGGTGACCTGGCTGGTGGGTGCCTCCGCATCGAGCGTGTTGAAAATTGCGGGCGTGTCGATGGGGTCGTTGAGGTCGAAGATGATTTCGGCCTGTGCATCGATCACCGTGCCGCTCGGCGAGGAGGCGTCGGCGCGCACGCTGTAGCTCACAAAGCCCTCGCCCTCGCCCTCGGGGGAGAGGAGATTCGGCGGCAGGAAGCCGGAGAAGGGATCGCCCGGGAGGTCGAGTGTGATCGGGTCGATGGCGCGGAAGGTCCAGCTTGCCAGCCCCGTGTTCACATTCAGCGAGGCCTCGAAGTCCACGAAGAGCCCGAGCGTGTCGCGGAAATCGAGACGCTCGGCGTAGAAATCCGTGCCATCCGGGACATCGATTACGATGCCACCAAACCCCACGTCGCCGAGTTCGAAGCTGGAGGGATCGAGGTTGGAATCGAGCGTCTGCGTGATGAACACCTCCTGCGCCGGGGCGGTGGCAGTCGACACGTTCTCGAACCGAATCGTGTAGGACAGGGTGGAGTCCGCGGCGACAAAGCGCTCGGGGCCAAAGCCGGCCGGCCCGATGATGTCGTTGGGATCGCGGCTGCCCACGCTGGGCACTGTTTTCTCGTCCTCCTTCTTCTTGTCCTCGGGATCCTCGGGATCTTCCTCGGGCTTGCCGTCCTTCTTTTTATCTTCATCGAGAGCGGCCTGGAGCTTTTTGAGGTTCTCCTGGTGCTTGAGCAGCGACTTCAAATAGAGATCCTGCGCCTGTTCGTAGTCAGCGATGCGCCCGCCGATGCCCTCATTGAAAAGATTGTTGTTCTCATCGAGGAAGTCCTGAAACCCGGTAAAGGAGTTCAGGATATTGTTGAGCACTCCGGGCGCGGCTGTTGTCACACTGTGGATCTGCCCGAGGCCGGTGAAAAATTCCTTCGCCACCTCCTTGAATGCTGCCAGCTGCGATTTCACGCCGATGAAGCTCAAGTTCTTCGCGGCGCTGCCGAGATCGCCCATGATGGTCAGCAGCTTGCTGCCATTTGCCGCAAGTGCATTTGCAGCCGGGAGCCCGGCCTCACTAGCCAGCGCCACAAGGTTCTTGAGCCCGCCCTCAATGCCGGAGGCAAAGGAGAGCGTCTTCAGCCCAAACTCAGCGGAGCGAGCGCCCACGAGGTTGAGGTCGGCGCTATTGAGATTGACGAGAT